>JAQGMT010000262.1 GCA_028292185.1 Ramlibacter sp.
CTCAACGGCCTGGTGGTGCGGCGTGGCGAGGCGCTGGGCATCGCCACGCCCGCCAACCGGGTGTTGTGGTCGCTGGTGAAACTGCTGGAGTCAAGGGCGCCCTGAGCTGCCGCTCAAGGAGTCCACCAGTTGCCCGACGCCACCAGCATCGGGATCAACATCAGCTCGCAGTCGTAGTAGTCGGTGATGAAGTTGTTCACGGTCCACGACCACAGGCTGTTCAGGAAGTCCTGGTGCGCAGGGTCCACCATGGCGCCGCACAGCAGCGGTCCGCAAAGGCCGCGGGCGGGGTAGCGGCGTTCCATCGCCGTGCCGTCCAGCAAGTAGCCATTCGCGATCCGGGAGGGGTCGCCTGCGCAGTCGGCCTTCAGGAACGAGACCATCTTGTTGCAGATGCTCTTGTTGCGATCATCCCCCGACAGCACGTAGTCGGTGCCGAACCGCCAGGGATCCCGTTCGGCGTTGGCGAAGAAATCGCCTTCGGTGGGCGTGCCGTCCCCGATGAATCCGTGCGAGGGCTCCGAGTTTTCGGTGTTGACGTTGATGACGAAGTCGGGGATCAGCCCGGCATTCGGTGAGTACACGGCTTGCATGCGATCGGTCAGGGCAAAGGCCTTGTCGACCGCCAGATCCCACAGGCCGTCGCCCGTCGCTTTCTTGAAGGCCCGGAAGTGGCCGATCATGTAGTCGGAGGTGCGGTTGTTGTTCACGCCTTGCGAGAGCGTCGTCGCGCCGTCCGGCCTCATGTAGAAGGTCTTGATCGCGCCGATGGAGTTCAGCGCTTCCTGCTTGTAGTTCCAGGTCCCGGAGGAACCCCACTGCCGGTCCGCCATCAGCAGGGCCAATGCGATGTCGAGGTCGCCGTCCAGGGCAGCCCAGCCGTCACCGGGTTGCCCGGTGGGGCCCAGGCGCCAGTCCATCAGGTACTGGCCGCCGCTGGCTGCGGGAATGCCATAAGCCGGGCGGGCGCGAACGGTGTTGAGCAGCGCGTCGAAGGTTGCGCGGGCGCTGGGGTCATGACCGGCCATCACCACTGTGATCAACATGCCGTAGCCCATGCTCTCGGACACGGCGAGATAGTTGTTGCTGAACTTCAGCGCTTTGCCGCCCGGGATGGCGGGGACGTCGACGATGCCACGCGCCTTCCACGCGTCGTAGAAGCCGGCGACCGTGGTGTCCATCTGCGCGCTGCTGGCGTTGCTCGGCAGGATGCCGCTGGTGTAGCGCTGCAGGTGCGCGCCGAAGGGGTAGGACACTCCGGCGACCGAAGATGCCGCGGACGTGAATGGAAATCCGGAGTCGGAAGCCAGGTTGCTGGGTACCGCGGACCCCGATCCGCCACCGCCGCCCCCGCCACAACCGACGAGTGAAAGGACAAGGGAGGCAGAGCTGGACTGGATAAAAAGGCGTCTTCTCATGTTCAACGTAATAAAGCGGCTTGGCGGGCGTCCCGCACGGGCCTGTTGACGAGTGAGCTGCGGGGCACTGGATGCCTGGGCCCCAACCGCTCATCGGCGGAAGGGCTGAGCAAGAGCACGGACCTCAGCAAGAAGGGCGACTGTAGTAGGAGGCGTCCCACAATTCGCAAAGCGGCCCACCTACAAGCGTAAGCAAACTTTGAAAATGTTTTCCGACCATTTCGCCCCGGTGCGATCGCGTTAACGCGCCGTTCACGTCCACGCGAATTCGAGCTAATGGAGGCTGAGCAATATGCAGCCTGGCTCTGCCGCCGACGAAGGATGAGGATGCGGTCGTACCGCGGCAGTTGCGTCAGCCGGATGCGATGCGAAACATCGCGTGCGCGCAGCCCAGCCTCAGCCGCAAAAGTTACGAAATCAGCGGCGTGTGCGCGCGCGGCAGCGCGGTTTGAGAGCGATTCGAGAAGGGTTTGCGCGGCGCAAGCGTGCGCGACCGTGGGGTCCCCACGGTCGCGTTGCCGGCCCGGCGAGTCAAAGCGAAACTAAGGGCGAAGCGTCAGTTTCTGCACCCGCCAGTTGAGCAGCTCGGCCACGAACACCGTGTTCGCGGACGGGCAGGCGAGGGCATGGATCCAGCCGAACTGCTTGAGCTGCTTGCCGGATTCACCCAGCACGCCCAGCACCTTGCCGTCCAGGCTCAGCTTGTACAGGCGCCCGGGATAGGCGTCGGACGTGAACAGCACCTGGTTGGGCGGCGGCGTGATGCAGACGGTCCACGGCGAGCCGGCTGCGAAGGTGCCCTTGGTCGCGTCCGGATCGACCTTGTTGCCGATCGCCGGTCGCACGTTGTGGTCGAACGGAACGTCCACGGTCATGGAGCGCAGGAAGGTGCCCTCGCTGTCGAACACCTGGATGCGCCGGTTGAAGCGGTCGGCGACGTAGATATTGCCTTGCGCGTCGGCGGCGATGTTGTGCGGCGTATTGAATTCGCCCGGCTTTTCGCCGCGCTCGCCCCAGGACTTGATCCAGTTGCCGTTCTTGTCGGCCTTGGCCACCCGCGAATTGATGTAGCCGTCGCTGATGAAGATGTTGCCGGCCGGGGCCCAGGTGACGTCGGTCACCTGGCGGAAGCGCCCGTCCTCGGCCGGCAGCGGCGGCTTGGGATGCTTGACCGGGCCGGTCTCCTCGTCCGAAGCTTCCTGCTTGCGGCCGAACACCATCATCACCTTGCCCTCGGGGCTGAACTTCACCACCATGTCCGAGCCCTTGTCGACGGCCCAGATGTTGTCGTCCTTGTCCACGCGCACCGCGTGCCCGAACGACCAGGCGTAAAGGTTCTTGCCGATCTCGCGCACGAACTTGCCATCCGGCATGAATTCGAGCAGCTGCGCCGCGGCAGCGGCGTACGCCGGGCCCGTGGTGTTGCCGCGCGAGAGCACGAAGATGTGGCCCTTGGAATTGACCGCGACGCCGGTGACCTCGCCCAGGTACATGTCCTTGGGGAGCTTCAGCACGTTGGGCACCGAATCGAACGAGATGATCGGCACCGCCGGCTGCGCGAGCAGGGGAGTACACAAAACGGCCGCAGCGGCCGCCACCCAATACTTCATGACAATCTCCTTTGAGAGCTTCTGATGGCAGGGAGCACGATTGAACTGCGGTCGCGCGGGCCCAGTATCAGCGTGCGCCCCTTCGCGTGTCAACGCTGCAGCGCAGCGTTCACAAGCAACCCGCCATCGAGCTGGCGAATGCGCTCTTCCTCGTAATACCCGCCGTATTCGGTGTAGCGCAGGAACGGCCGGCGGCATCGCACACATTCCCAGATCTCGCAGCGGTTGTAGGGAAAGAACGCCGGCGCGATGGGCGCGTCCGCGGCCCACGTCGTCGAGCCGGCGGGGTGGAATTCCTCCAGCGTGGGGTCGTCGATGCCGGGGTCGCGCAGCGTGCCCACCCGCCGCAGGTTCGAGCGCTCGAAAGTCGCGGACAGCGTCTCCCAGCCCGGACACACCAGCGCGGCGCAAGCCGGGCAAGGCACGCCGGTGAAAGCGCTTGCGATCTGCTGCAGTTGCGCAAAGCCAAGTAGAGGGGGTGTGTCTGCCATCATCTGCCTGTCTGGAGTTATGTGGGCGTAGCCGGCTTGAGCAGCGCCAGGCCCACCCCGAGCGCACAGCACACCATGGAGGCCCACTGCACCGGACCCAAGGGCTCGCCGTGAACGATCGCCCCCGCGATCATCGCCACCACCGGCACCATCACGGCGGAGAGGCCGGCGATGTTGGCGGGCAGCAAGCCCACGATCGCGAACCAGGCGACGTTGCCGATCGCCATCGGAACGATCGTGATGTAGGCGATGACGATGAGGGTGGTGGCCGAGGGCATGAACCACTCGCCACCCCCCAGCGCGAACGCGGCCATCACCAGGGGCACCGCGGCAACCAGCAATTGCCAGCCCGTGAGGACCAGCGGCGACAGAGGAATGCGCCCGCGCTTCAGGATGACGGTGCCCGCCGCCCAGCCGATCCCGGCAAACAAGCCCAGCGCGAAGCCCAGTGGCGCCTTGGCGTACGCGCCAATGCCGTTTGCGATCAGCAGCACAACGCCCAGGCCGCCGATCGCCAATGCGAGCAGCACCCGCGGGCCAGGGCGCTGGCCGAGGAACACCCACGCAATCAGCGCGCTCCAGAACGGCATGGTGAACCCGAGGATGGCCGCCTGACCGGAAGGAATCAGCACGGCCGCATAGGTGCTGGCCACGTTCCAGATCACCAGGTAGGCCAGTGCCGCTGCGATCAGCGTGGCCCAATGCTCACGCGGGACTCGCAGCGACTCGCCGCGCAGCCGTGCCAGCGCCAGCAGCGCGAGGCCGGCGCCCAAGGTGCTCACGGCGCGAAAGGTCCAGACCGAGACCTCGCGCACCGCAACCGGAAACAGCGGCCAGGTGCTGCCCCACACGAGCGTGAGGATGAAGACCAGGGGGATGGCTTTGCGCAAGGGGATGATCGTAAACTGCCAGCCGATGAGCCTGTGCGGCAGCGTGATGCCGAGTGCGCCGTCACCGCTATCGCGCGGATCGCGCGCTGACCGCCAAGGAGTTTATAACGTGAAAGACGCCAGCCTTCGTTGCGATGCTTGCGGTTCAGCCATGTCCGCCCGGCTCGAAAACTGGCACTTCGCCTGTGCAGCTTGCGGATTGGAGCGCTCGACGCTGAGCCCCCGGATCAACGAGCTCGATTCCATCGATGAAAGAGCGCGGGAGGCGGCGCTCAGGCCGATACGCGACCATAACTTCCAGGTCCTCGTGCAATGGCTCAATGGCCGCCTGCGCAGCCGGGTAGGTGGTGCAGCAAAGCCGAAGTTGCTCGATGTGGGCTGCGCCCATGGATGGTTCCTCAAAACGGCGGCGGTTGACTATGATGTTCTTGGACTGGAGCCGGATGCCCGCATTGCGGAGGCCGCTCAAGGACGAAACCTTCCCGTGAGGAAAGGCTACTTCCCCGCAGCACTGGATGCCGCAGAACAGTTCGACGTTATCGTTTTCAACGATGTCCTTGAACACATCCCCGAGGTCAAGAATGTTTTAAGGGCCTGCGCAGCCCGCTTGCGCCGAGATGGCGTCGTTGTGGTCAATGCGCCCGATCGGCGCGGTCTGTTTTACCGGCTGTCCAAGCTCTTGGCGAAGGCCGGTCAGCCGGGGGCATTCCATCGGATGTGGCAAGTCGATCTGCCGTCGCCGCACCTGTATTACTTCGACACCGCCTCGATGAACAGGATCGCCGAGGCCTCAGGGTTCAGGGTGGTCGCTGAACGCCCCTTGACGTCGATCGTGGCAAAGGGTCTCTATTCGAGAGTCCACTACGCAGGCACTCCCTCCAGGTTTCGATCGGCTGTCACGGCAGCCGGCATCCTTGCGCTGATCCCGCTTCTAAAGCTGTTTCCGTCCGATATCACCGTCTGGGCTCTCGAGAAACGCAAGGCCTAGGCCCCAGGCTTGTCAAGCCTTCAGCAGGTCCTGAATGTCTTCGAGCCGCTGCCCCCGAGTTTCCACGCCGCTGCGCGCCAGCATTACCCCGGCGACGGCCATCGGCAAGGCGATCAGCAAGGCCGAGGCCGCAAAGTAGCTGAACAGCCCGAGCACGCCGCACAGCGCGCCGAGAATGCCGCCGAACTTGGAGCCGGCTGCCACCAGGCCCGAGCCTGTGC
>JAQGMT010000296.1 GCA_028292185.1 Ramlibacter sp.
CTGCCCGGCGCGCAATTGCCCGATGCGGCCGTGATCGTCAATCCCAACCAGCCGGGCTGCGAGTTCGAGAGCAAGTCCATTGCCGGCGTCGGCGTGATGTTCTACGTGCTGCTGGCGCTGCGCTCTGAACTTCGCACACGCGGTGTGTTCGACGCGCAAAGCCAGCCCAAGCTCGATGCGCTGCTGCCACTGGTCGCGCTCGGCACGGTCGCCGACGTGGTGAAGCTGGACCCGAACAACCGCCGCCTCGTCGCGCAAGGCCTGAAGCGCATTCGCGCCGGCGCCCTGCCGCGCGGACTGGCCAGCCTGTTCACAGCCGCCGCGCGCAAGCCCGAAGTGGCGACCACGTTCGATTTCGGCTTTGCGCTGGGCCCGCGGATCAACGCCGCCGGCCGGCTTTCCGACATGACGCTGGGCATCGAATGCCTGCTCACCGAGGACGCCGGACGCGCCGATGAATTGGCCAAGGCCCTGGATGCGATCAACCGCGAACGGCGCGATATCGAAGGCGGCATGCGCGAGCAGGCGATGCAGATCGTCGAAACGCTGTTCGACGAAAGCGAGGAGCCGCCGCCGGCGATCTGCGTGTTCGATCCGGACTTTCATGAAGGCGTGGTCGGCATCGTCGCATCGCGGATCAAGGACAAGCTGAACCGCCCCACCTTCGTGTTCGCCGCCAGCCAGGCGCCGGGCAAGGAACACGAGTTGCGCGGCTCGGGGCGCTCCATCGCGGGCTTTCACCTGCGCGACGCGCTCGACCTGGTGGCCAAGCGGCACCCGGGCGTCCTGCTGCGATTCGGCGGCCACGCGATGGCGGCCGGCTGCACCATCGCCGAAGAGCACCTGGATGTCTTCGAGCAGGCGCTGGGCCAGGTGGCCCAGGAGTGGTTGGACGCCGCGACGCTGCTGCGCCGGCTGCATACCGACGGACCGCTGGCCGCCGAGTACCGGCGCCCCGACCTGGTGGACACGCTGCACCAGGCCGTGTGGGGCCAGGGCTTCGCGCCGCCGGTGTTCAGCGAGGAGGTGGAGATCGTTTCGCAGCGGCTGGTCGGCGAGAAACACCTTCAGCTGAAGCTCAAGCACCAGGGCCAGCCGGTGGATGCCATCTGGTTCGGCCACACCGAACCCTTGCCGGCGCGAGTGACGCTGGCGTTCCGGCTGGATGCCGACGAGTGGCAAGGCGTGCGGCGCGTGCGCTTCCTGGTCGAAGGCGCAGAGGCATTGACGGCCCCCACATTTGCGGCTGGTGCCGCTGCTCTGCCCCGCAAGGGGGCGCAAACCTCCTAGGCGCGGCCCATCGCGGGTTGGGCTTGTCCGAGTTTTGACTTTGTGGCGCTAAGCGCGCAGGCCGGCCGGCGCAGGCGAGCGCTCGTCGTCGAAATATGCAAACAGCCGGGCGGCCACTTCGCGCAGCTCGGCATCGCCAAGCGTGTGCGCGCGGGCCAGCTGCCACATCGCGTATTCACGATCGCCGAGCATCATCGTCGTGTTGATGCAGCGGCCGTGTCCGCTCATCAACAACGCGAAGGCGGCCAGCAGCCGGTTCGGGCAGTAGCGCGCCGTGCCGGGCGTGTCGAAATCGTCCGAGGCGTCCAGCGACTTCATGGCGAAGCTGCTCTGAAGCAAGTTGATCGAGGCAACGGCGTTGTTCATGGCGCTTCCCGGTTGGTTCCTGACGCTTTCATCCTATCGAGCGCTGGGGGGAAACCGGTCGGCGCGCATACCGCGAAGCTGTCGGACGCCAACGCCGCACAACGTGAGTGAATCGGAAGCGCGACGAAGGGACGAAGAAAAGCGGCCTCGCGGGCCGCCTGTCCTCGGGCCGATGCGCGTCAACGCAGGCTGAAATTCACCTGGGTGGGGCGGCGCCCCGAGCTTGCCATCTGCGCGTTATTCTCGGTGGCGGCAAGCGCCGCATGCCCGTCACGAGGCTGCGGCGCACCCGCCAGGCGCTGCCCCTGCAGCGTGGCTTCCCTGGCTTGGGCCTCGCTGACCTGGTGGCTGCAAAGCATCCAGAAGGCGATCAGCTGCCCGACGGCGAGTGTGCCGATCAAGGCCCAGAACATCTTCTCCCGCAGCGTGGCTGGCGTCTTGGCAGTGGCTGGGGGCATCGGACGACTCCTGGGGAACATGGCTCGATACTAGGAACGGCCGACCCCACCGCGCAGCCGTGTTTGCCTTGTGCTGTTGTAGGACAAAATCGCGGATGAGCTTCACCTTCCAACCTTTCGCCGCATGACCCCCCTGCTGGACGCCGCTGCCACCGCCATGCGCTTGCCCTACCCCGCGCTGGTGCGGGAGATCTGCGAACTGCTGGCCGACGACTCCGTCGTGATTCCCGAGCGCCTGGTGCAGCCGGTCGGCGCCGGCGCCAGCCTGTTCGTGATGCCGGCGATGGACCGCCGCATCGCGATCACAAAGTTGATCACCTTCACGCCCGGCAACGCAGGAACCGCCCGGCCGGCCATCCAGGGCGATGTGGTGGTGTTCGACGTGGCCAGCGGTGAGCGCACGCTGATCCTCGATGGCCCCACGGTCACTGCCCGCCGCACCGCGGCCGTGTCACTGCTGGCAGCGCAGCGGCTCGCGCCCGAGAAGCAGGGTCCTTTGCTGATCGTCGGCGCGGGTGCGCAGGGGCGCTCGCACCTGGAGGCGTTCGCGCAGGGCCTGGGCGTGCGCGAGGTCTTCATCGCATCGCGCGGGGTGGCCGGCGCACAGGCGCTGGCCGCGCATGCGCGTACGCTGGGCCTGCGCGCCACCGTCGTGCCCGAGCCGAACGCGGCGCTCACCGATTGCCCCTTGGTCGTCACATGCACACCGGCCAACGGCGTGGTGCTCGACGCGCTGCCAAGGGGCGACGCCTTCATCGCCGCCGTCGGCGCATTCACGCCCCGCATGGTGGAACTCGGTGCGCAGTTCTGCCGGCATTGCGCGCAGCACGGATCGGTCGTCGTCGACACGCCGCAGGCGGTGCATGAAGCCGGCGACTTGCTGCAGGCTGGATTGGATGCCGGGTCGTTGCGCACCTTGCGCGAGATCGTGATCTCCCCGCGGGGCCCGCAGCAAGGCCCGGTGCTGTTCAAGAGTTGCGGCTGGGCCGGCTGGGACCTGGCCGCGGCGCGGCTGGCCCAGCGCGGCTAGGCTAGGCCTTGGGCAGCGTCACGCCCTGCTGGCCCTGGTACTTGCCGCCGCGGTCCTTGTAGCTGGTCTCGCAGACCTCGTCGCTCTCGAAGAACAGCACCTGCGCGCAGCCTTCACCGGCGTAGATCTTGGCCGGCAGCGGCGTGGTGTTGGAGAACTCCAGCGTGACGAAGCCTTCCCACTCAGGCTCGAACGGCGTGACGTTGACGATGATGCCGCAGCGCGCGTACGTGCTCTTGCCCAGGCAGATGGTCAGCACGTTGCGCGGGATGCGGAAATATTCCAGCGTGCGCGCCAGCGCGAAGCTGTTGGGCGGGATGATGCAGTAGTCGCCGTGCATGTCGACAAAGCTTTTCTCGTCGAAATTCTTGGGGTCCACCACCGTGCTGTGGATGTTGGTGAAGACCTTGAACTCGGGCGCGCAGCGGATGTCGTAGCCGTAGCTGCTGGTGCCATAGCTGATGATCTTGTGGCCGTCCCGCTCGCGGATCTGGCCGGGCTCGAAGGGCTCGATCATGCCGTGCTGCTCGGACATGCGCCGGATCCATTTGTCGCTCTTGATCGTCATGAAAAGTGATGCTCCTCGCGGCTATTCTAGGCGGCCAATGACAGGGGCTCGCCGGGGCGGACGTTCTCAGCTCGCGATCTCAACGCGCTCGATGCAGCGGTCGTCCCCCAGCACGATCAATGAAAACAGCAGTTCGTCCAAGCTGGCCGCCTGCGACGTCTTGCGCGCCAGTAACGGCGTGGCCTTCGGATTGAGCACCACGAAATCGGCTTCGCAACCGGGTTGCAGGTTGCCGATCACGCCTTCCAGGCCCAGCGCCTGCGCCGCCCCCGCCGTGTGCTGCCACCAGAGGTGCTGCGGCGAGAGCGATACGCCCGGCTTGGTGCGCCCTTCCCGGCCGACGTAGTAGGCAGCGAGCATGGTGTGGAACGGGCTGAAGCTGGTGCCGCCGCCGACGTCACTGGCCAGGCCGTACTTGAATCCGATGCGGTCCGCCCCTTCGAAATCGAAGAAGCCGCTGCCCAGGAACAGGTTGCTGGTGGGGCTCACCGCAGCCGCGGCGCCGGTGCTGCGCATCAAGGCGCGGTCTTCGTCGTCGAAATGAATGCAGTGCGCGTAGATGGCCCGTTCGCGCATCAAGCCGAAGTCGTCGTAGATCGCCAGGTAGCTGCGCGAGCGCGGAAACAGCTTGCGCGCCCACTCGACCTCCTGGAGGTTCTCGGCGACGTGCGACTGCACCCAGACGTCGGGGTACCTGGCCGCGAGTTCGCCCGCGCCCCGCAACTGCGCCTCGCTGCAGCTGGGCGCGAAGCGCGGCGTGATGGCATAGCCCAGTCGATCCACGCCGTGCCAGCGGCGGATCAGCGTCTCGGTGTCGATCAGCGACTGCTCGGTCTCATCGCGCACGCCGTCGGGGCTGTGCCGGTCCTGCAGCACCTTGCCCGCGATCAAGCGCACGCCGCGCCGCTGCGCCTCCCCCAGCAACGCATCCACCGAAGCGGGATGCGAGGTCGCGAACGCGAGCGCGCTGGTCACGCCGTGCCGCAGCAACTCGTCCAGGAAGAAGACCGCCTGTTCCCCGGCATGCGCCTCGTCGGCGAAGCGCGATTCGTGCGGAAACGTGTAATTCTCCAACCAGGGCAAGAGGCCCGCGGCCGGCGAGCCGATGACGTCGGTCTGGGGGAAGTGAATGTGCAGGTCGATGAAACCCGGCGCGATGATGCTGCCGGGCAAGTGCTCGATGGGGACGCCCGGGTAACTCGCGGCGAGGCTCGCGTACGCGCCCACCCCCCGCACGACCGGCCGACCCCGCGCATCGGAGCCGATCACCAACAGCCCGTCCTCTTCGTAGATGGCTGAGCGATCGCCGGCAAAGCGCAGGATCGACGCGCGCAAGGCTTTGAGTGCGGACATTGCCGCTATTTTGCGACTTTCCCCCGCACACCTTCCACCAGGAAGTTCATTTCGAGGATCTGTTCATCGGCCATCGCCTTTCCCTTGGGCAGCACCAGCGCTCCTTCGTTGTCGCTGATCGGGCCGCTGAAGGGCCGCAACTTGCCGGTAGCGATGTCCTTCTGGCGCGCCAGCACTTCATCCTGCACCGACTTCGGCACCTTGGGACCGAAGTCGCCGACGCGGATCATTCCTTCCTTCACACCGCCCCAGACGTTGCCGCTTTGCCAGTTGCCGTCGAGCACCGCTTGCGTGCGGCGCGTGTAGTAGTCGCCCCAGTGATGGGTGACCGCGGCAATCTGCGCGTCCGGCCCGGCCTTGCGCATATCCGAGTGATACGCCACCGCCATCTTGCCGCGCTCTTGCGCCGCGCGCATCACGGCATCCGAAGCGGTGTGGAACGAGATCACGTCCACGTCCTGGTTGAACAGCGCCATCGCCGCGTCGCGCTCGCGCGCGGGATCGAACCAGGTGTTGAGCCAGACCACTTTCACTTCCGCCTTCGGGTCCACCGATCGCATGCCGAGTGTGAAGGCGTTGATGCCTTGCAGCACTTCGGGAATCGGGAAGCCGGCGACATAGCCGGCCACGTGCGTGCGCGTCATCCGGCCAGCGGCAATACCGGACAGGTAGCGGCCTTCGTAATAGCGTGCATTGGCGACGGCGACGTTCGGCGCGGTCTTGTAGCCGGTGATCGATTCGAACTTGACGTTCGGAAAGTCCTTCGCCACCTTGAGTGTCGGCTCCATGTAGCCGAAGCTGGGCGTGAAGATCAGGCCATTGCCTTGCTGGGCCAGGTCGCGGATCACACGCTCGGCATCCGGGCCCTCGGGCACATTCTCCACAATGGTGGTCTTCACCTTGGCGCCGAATGCGGCTTGAACGGCCTTGCGTCCTTCCTCGTGCTGACGCACCCAACCGGTGTCGGTGATCGGCGCGACGTAGACAAAGCCAACCTGCAATGGGGGCTTGGGTTGCGCGAAGACAGGGGAAAACAAACAGGCAGCCGTGAGCACGGCGGCGAGGTTTTTATACATGGTGGTCCTCTACATGGCCCCGGAATGACTGAGCTGGAGGCCGCCGGGGCGCGGCCATCGCGGAGCTATTTTACGCATCCGGGATTCATTGCATTGACCTCGCGTCGCGGCAGACTTGATGCGACGACCTCGCGTCGCGGCAGGCGGTACCCGGCAGGGGCTCATACTGTCTCGGTCACCGCTTGCGCGGTGACTGCGCTGTGATGTTCGGCCTGGAGCCGGCGCCGGCGAACTCGCTTCGCGCCCTGAGGCCGCTACGCTCAAACAGCGCCGGCGAGCATGAGTTGATGCGCGCAAGCGCGCCCGGCCCCAGGCCGTACATCACAGCCGATACAGAAATCGCCCCCGCCGGGTACCGCCTGCCGCGAGTGACCGTGGTGGCGCGTCACCGGTCGCGTGCCAACTCGTCTCTGCGAAGCCGGGGCTGGGCAGGCTGCCGTAAATCGTTCTCGTGGCGCCTGCGTTGGTTCGGTTTCCTGGCCGCGCGCTTTAGCGCGC
>JAQGMT010000310.1 GCA_028292185.1 Ramlibacter sp.
TGTGTCGATCACCTGCAAGGCGCGAAGACCGCCTACCTGCGGCAGGTGGCAGACGCGGCGCCCGACTGACGCAGCGATAATGCGCATCTTTGCCTGGAGCGCGCGTGGACATTGTTTTGCTGGTGAAGGCCGCCGTCATGGGCGTGGTGGAAGGTTTGACCGAATTCCTGCCGGTCTCCAGCACGGGTCACCTGATCCTGGCGGGCTCCTTGCTGGGCTTCGACGACGCCAAGGCAAAGGTGTTCGACATCGCCATCCAGACCGGCGCCATCCTGGCCGTGATCATCGTGTATTGGCAGAAGATCCGCGACACGGTGGTGGCCCTGCCCACGCAGAAACAGGCGCAGCGCTTCGCGCTGAATGTGTTGATCGCGTTCATTCCGGCGGTGGTGCTGGGCCTGCTGTTCGGCAAGGCCATCAAGGAAAACCTGTTAACGCCGGCCGTGGTGGCCAGCACCTTCATCCTGGGCGGCTTCATCATCCTGTGGGCCGAGCGGCGCCAGCAGGTGGCGGTGCGCGTCCAGGAAGTGGACCAGATGACCTGGAAAGACGCGCTGAAGGTGGGCCTGGTGCAGTGCCTGGCGATGATCCCCGGCACCAGCCGCAGCGGCGCGACCATCATCGGCGGCATGTTGCTGGGACTTTCGCGCAAGGCCGCGACCGAGTTTTCTTTTTACCTGGCGATTCCGACGCTGATCGGCGCGGGTGCGTACAGCTTGTTCAAGGAACGGGCGCTGCTCTCTGCGGCCGACGTGCCCTTGTTCCTGGTCGGCTTCGTGTTTTCTTTCATCTTCGCGTGGCTGTGCGTGCGTTGGCTGCTCCGCTATATCTCCAGCCACAGCTTCACGCCGTTCGCGTGGTACCGCATCGCCTTCGGCCTGGTCGTGCTGGCGACCGCATGGAGCGGGCTGGTGGTCTGGGCCGACTGAGACAGCAGCAACCGCCCTCTCAATGAGGGCGGGGGCCGGTCAAGCCGCCGCTTCGAAGCCGCGCAGCGCCGCTTCGATCGCCGCGGCCGTGGCCAGCGGCTTTTCCATGGGGAACAGGTGGCTGCCGTCGAGCATCATGATGCGGCCGCCGGTGACCTGCTGCGTCATCGCCATGCCGACCTGCTTCATCTCCTCGGACTGCAGGCCGCCCAGATAGGCCGCCGGGCATTTCAGCGGATGGCGGCGCAGCAGCCGGTCCATGTTGTCGGGCAAGCTGTTGTAGATGGCGGTTTCGACATCGCGATCGAAAGTCAGCACCACTTCGCCGTCCTCGTCGTTCATCCCGTGCGTCACGTAATCGCGCAGCACCTGTTCGTCCCATTGGGCAAACGCCCGCTTGTGGCGAAAGTGTTCGAAGGCCGCGTCGCGCGAGGGCCAGCGGTTCTTGCGCCGGCGGCTGACGCGCCCCGGTGAGATCGAACCCACCAGCGGCGTACTCTTGATGGCGCCGAAGGCACGCGCCTTCCAGCCGCCCAGGAGCGGTGAATCGACCAGCAACACGCCCCTGGCCAATTCCGGATGGCGCGCGGCGCACATCACGCTCAGAAATCCGCCCAGCGAATGGCCGACGAAGTGCGCCGCCTCGCCGTGCCGCTCGGTTTCGCGCGCGGCGAAATCGTGCAGCTGCTGCACCAGGTGGTACCAGTTGTCGGTGACAGGGTAGTCGGGCGAGTGGCCGAACTTATCGACCGCCTTCACGGTGAAGCCGCGCGAGCGCAGCTGCTTGAACAGCACGCTGTAGGTGGCGGCGGGAAAACTGTTGGCGTGGGAGAAAACGATCAGGGACATTGCAAGGCAGCGTTCACCCTAGCATCGCGCGAGCGGCGTGGTTCAGTCATCGGCGAGCAGGTCCAGCTTCTGGGCGAGCCAGCGGGTGGTCGTGGCTTGAACCAGGATGGTCAGGAGAATCGCCAGGAACGTGACGGAAGCGATGAGCTTGGCTTCCGGCGCGCCCATGCCCATGAGCAGGCCTGCGAGGGCGCCCGGGATCACGCCGGTCTCGCGGGTCCAACTCATGAAGAGCATTTCTTTCGTGCTCCAGCGCGTCCGCCGATCGGGAAGCGCGCACAGGAACACGGTGACCGGCCGGGCGACCAGCATGAACACGGCAACCACTGCCACGCCGCCGGCCAGGTACGTGTTCATCAACGCGAAATCCACCTGGCTGCCCAGGAGGATGAAGATGAACATCCGCATCAAGAGCGCAGTGGTCAGGACGAAGTCGTCCAGCTTGGCCTGCTCCCCTTTGCTCATCGTGAATCCGAAGACGTCCTTGTTGCCCACCACGATGCCGAAAACAAACACCGCCATGAAGCCGCTTGCCTGCAGTCCATCGGCAGCCAGGAAGGCGCCCATCACCGCCATCAGCGAGACAACCGGGGCGTAGGCCTGCAGGAAGTTGAATCTCTCGTGGGCAATCAGAAAGGAAGCCCCGTAGCCGAGAATCAAGCCGGTCAGCACTCCGAAACCGGCCTGCTTCAGCAAGTCGATGAGGACCGTGGAGACCGAGATCGCGCCGCCGCCCATGGCAATGCCAAGAACCGCAAACGTGAGGATGGCGCCGGTGGCGTCGTTGAATGCCGACTCCGACATCACCGTCTGCGCCACACGGTCCTTGATCTTGACCTGGCGAAAGATCGGCACCAGGGTTGCCGGATCGGTCGATGCGATCGTGGACGCCAGCAGCAGGGCGACGATGAATGGCACGCCGAGGAAATAGTAGGCGGCAACGCTGGTGATCGCGGCGGTGATCAGCACCCCAATGGTTGCGAGGACCAAGATTGTGATCCACACCTCCTTGAGCACTTTCAGGCGCAAGGAGGCGCCGCCGTCGAAGAGGATGTAGCACGAGCCGAAAATCAGCACCAGCTGGTTCAATGCGGAATCGGCCTTGATGTCGATGACACCCGTCACGCCCGGCCCGAGCAGCGTGCCGACAACAAGAAGGACGGCGACATCCGGCACCTTCAGCTTCTCGGCCAGAACCGCGCAAGCGGTGCCCAACGCCAGGATCATGCCGAACACCGTGAGGATGTGCTTGGCCAACTCGACAGAGGCTGGTGACACGCGAAGCTCCTATGTTGGGCCGGACTGGTCTTCGCCGCCGGCTTCTCTGGCGCGCTAGATCAGGCGTTCGTCGGGGCGGGTGATCTTCTTGAGGGGTTTGCTGCGGCCGTCCGGCACTTTCAGCGGCACCTCGGTATGCGCGTCGTCCCACACGGGGTCTTCCAGGCTGTCGAACACTTCGCGCAGCTTCTGGCCCCAGCTGCTGTGCAGCATGCGGTAGTACGGGTTGCCCTGGTCGATGCTGACGATCTTCTCGGTCTGGAAGGTGTTGGCTTCGTAGACGACGAGGTCGAGCGGCGGGCCCACCGACAGGTTCGACTTCATCGTCGAGTCCATCGACACCAGTGCGCACTTGGCGGCTTCGTCCAGCGGCGTCTCGGGCGTGATCACGCGGTCGAGCACGGGCTTGCCGTATTTCGATTCGCCGATCTGGAAGTACTGCGTCTCGCTCGTTGCCTCGATGAAGTTGCCGGCGGAGTAGACATGGAACAGGCGCATGCTTTCGCCGCGAATCTGCCCGCCGAAGACGAGCGACACGTTGAATTCGACGCCCGCGTTCTTCAGCGCTTCGGCATCGCGGTCATACACGTGGCGCACCGCGGTGCCGAGCACGCGCGCGGCATCGAACATGCTGGTGGCGTTCCAGATCGTCAGCGATTCCTTCTCGCCGGGCTCTTTCAGCTTTTCGACCTGCAGGATTTCACGCACCGACTTCGAGATGCTCAGGTTGCCCGCGGACAGCAGGACCATGAAGCGGTCGCCGGGGCGCTCGTACACGATCATCTTGCGGAACGTGCTGATGTTGTCGACGCCCGCGTTGGTGCGCGAGTCGGACAGGAACACCAGCCCGGCGTTGAGTTTGATGCCGACGCAGTAGGTCATGACTTTTCCGAGAGGTTCTTCAGTTGATACAGCGCCTCGAGCGCTTCGCGCGGGCTCATCGCATCGGGATTCAGGGCGCCGACCGCTGCTTCCACCGCGCTGTGCATCGGTGCATCGGCTGCGGGCGGCGGCGCAAACAAGTCTACCTGCTCGCGGCTGAGTGTTT
>JAQGMT010000318.1 GCA_028292185.1 Ramlibacter sp.
CTGTTCCGGCGTCGCTGCGGAAGTCTGCGGCGCGCGGCCGGTGATGAAGCGATACATGGCACCGAAAGCAGCCGGCGAGAAAGCGGTTTCGCGGTGGTCGATGCGCGGGATCGCCACGTTGGTGGCGCCCTTCAGTTCGGGCGCCGCATAGGTGAGATACGTCGGCTTGCCAGGCTGCCCGATCCACTTGCCCTCGGGCTGCGCGAACTTGTCGTTGTTGTCCGAGCGGATGGTGAGCCACTTCACCGGGCCGCTGACCTCATCGCCGGCGGCATTCTTGGGCCTGTTCAACGCCGTCATGAACGGACCGAGGCCGGAAAATTCATTGCCTTCGTTCAGGCCGGGGATCGCTTGCACGCCATGGTTCACGCCGCCGCCGAGGATGGCGTGGCTCACCTTCGCTTCGCCGCCGCCGTTCTGGATGTAGTTGCGCATCGCGTTGGCGCCGCGCGAGTTGCCAATCAGGATCACCTGCCGCGCTCCCGTGGCCTTCAAGACTTTGTCCACCTCGCCTTGCAGGTAAGCCATGTGTTCGGCCGTGGAGCTGCGACCGGGCTCCGGCGTCGCATCGACGGTGCGCGCCAGCGGATGGGGCACGTCGATGGCGTACAGCCGGTCGCGCGGCCAGCCGTTCGATTCGAAGCGCCAGATCGTGGTCTGCCAGATGGAGGCGGAGTCGCCGTTGCCGTGCACGAACACGATGGGCGGCGTTTGTTCCAGCGACGGCGAGGTTGCGCAGCCGGCGGCTAGCAGAGTCGCGCCGCAAAGCGCGAGGAAGGCGCGCCGCGAACTCATGCGAACACGCCGGCCGTATCCTGCATCCTTTCGGATACTTCGCCGAGGTGGTGCAAGGTGTCGCCGAAGCTCAGCTCAAGCTGGGTAAGCTTCTTGAAATAGTGGCTGCCGATGTATTCGTCGGTCACGCCGATGCCGCCGTGCAGCTGCACCGACTGCTGCCCGATGAATCGCATGGACGCTCCCAGCTGGTACTTCGCGCGCGCCATCGCGCGGCGGCGGTCATCGGCCGGGGCGTTCAATTTCAAGGACGCGTAATAGCTCATCGAGCGCGCCAGTTCCAGCTGCATCTTCATGTCGGCGACGCGATGCCGCAAGGCCTGGAAGGTGGCGAGCGTGACACCGAACTGCTTGCGCGTGTTCATGTATTCCACCGTGACCGCCATCGTCTTGTCCAGCACGCCGACCGCTTCGGCGCAGGTTGCGGCGATCCCGATGTCAATCGCGTGTTCGAGGGCCGTGAGTCCGTCCGCGGTGATCAATGACGCCGCTGCCGATTTGAATGTGACTTCGGCGGCGCGGCTGCCGTCTTGCGTGCCGTAGCCGCGGGCTTGCACGCCGCTGGTGGTGCGCTCCACCAGGAACAGCGCGATCTTGCCGTTCACGCTGGCAGGCACGAGGAACGCGTCGGCCTGGTCGCCCGCGGGCACGATGCTCTTTGCGCCCGTGATGGCCCAGCCGCTGCCCGACTGCGTGGCTTGGGTTTCGCACACGTCCAGCCGGTAACGCGCCTTGCGCTCTTGCTGGGCCAGGACCACGAGCGCTTCGCCGCCCGCGATCTTCGGCAGCCATGCCGCCTGCAGTTCCTGCGGCGCGTAAGCTCCGACGACGCCGCTCGCGATGAAGGTATGCGCCAGCGGCTCCAGCACCATGCCGCGCCCCAGTTCCTCCATCACCACCATGCTTTCGACCGGGCCCATGCCCATCCCGCCGTGTTCCTCGGCAACGTACAGGCCCGCCAATCCGAGTTCCGCCAATTCGCCGTAAGCGGCGCGATCGAAGCCGCCCGACTTCACGATGGCTTGCCGGCGTTCGAAGGTGTAGCCCTTGTCCACCCAGCGGCGCACCGCGTCGCGCAACTGTTCCTGGTCGTCAGAGAAATCGAAATCCATTCTTGTCTCCTAGCCCAGCACCGTCTGCGCGACGATGTTGCGCTGCACTTCGTTCGAGCCACCGTAGATGGTCGTCTTGCGCAGGTTGAAGTAGGTCGATGCCAGCGGCGCGCAGTGGGCCGCGCCCACGTACTCGCCTTGCCAGCCGGCTTCCATCGCTTCCTCGATGAAGGGCAGGGCGTAGGGCCCGGCGGCGAGCATCATCAGCTCGCTGTAGCGCTGCTGGATTTCGCTGCCGCGGATCTTCAGCAGGCCGGCGATGTCGAGTGAATTCTTCCCCGACTTCTCGGCCGACAGCACGCGCAGCACCAGCATCTCCAGCGCCACCACATCCACTTCCAGTTTGGCGATCTCGTCGCGAAAGCGCGCGGCGTCGGGGCCGCCTTGCGAGGCCTCGTAGACGCCCTCGGCCTTGGCGATGCGCTTGAGCCGTTCCAGCTCGCGCTTGGCGCGATTCACGTCGGCGATGTTGGTGCGCTCGTGCGAGAGCAGGTGCTTGGCGTAGGTCCAGCCCTTGTTCTCCTCGCCGATCAGGTTCCCGGCCGGCACTTCCACGTTGTCGAAGAAGACTTCATTCACTTCCTGCTCGCCGTCGAGCAGCGTGATCGGGCGCACGGTGACGCCGGGCGACTTCATGTCGATCAGCAGAAACGAGATGCCGGTTTGCGGCTTGCCTTCGGTGCTGGTGCGCACCAGGCAGAAGATCCAGTCGCCGTATTGCGCCAGCGTGGTCCAGGTCTTCTGGCCGTTGACGAGGTACTTGTCGCCGCGGCGCTCGGCGCGCGTTTTCACCGAGGCCAGGTCGGAGCCGGAGCCGGGTTCGCTGTAGCCCTGGCTCCACCAGACCTCGCCGCTGGCGATGCCGGGCAGGAAACGTTGCTGCTGTTCCGGGCTGCCGAAGGCCATGATCACGGGCGCCACCATCACCGGGCCGAACGGGATGATGCGCGGCGCGCCGGCGAGCGCGCACTCTTCCTCGAACAGGTGCTTCTGGATCGCGTTCCAGCCCGGCCCGCCGAACTGCTTGGGCCAGCCGTAGCCCAGCCAGCCTTTCTGGCCCAGGATGCGGGCCCAGCGCTGCATGTCGTCCCGCGACAAGCGCAAGGCGTTGTGCACCTTGTGCGAAATTTCCTGGGGCAAACTGGCACGCACCCAGGCGCGAATGTCTTCGCGAAATTTCTGTTCTTCAGCGGTGAAGCTTAGGTCCATGTCGGTCTCCAATGCGCCATTATCGGCACCGCCGCGCTATTGCAGATGTCCGGGCGGTGACATGCCCAGCTGGCGGCAGATCTCCTGCACGGTGGCGCGCAGCAAGGCCACTTCGCTCTCGAGCGCCTCGATGCGCGACTGCGTATCCGATGCATCGCCGGACTGCCGCTCCTGCCCATCCGGCGCGCCGATGCTGACCGGCCCGCACAGCAGGTGCGCCCAGCGCTGCTCGCGCATGCCGGCCGCGCGCGCCAGCTTCGCCACGAGCGGGCCGCCTTTCTCCTGCGCGCGGTCCTGCAGTTCTTCCAGGAAGCCCTCGACGGACGAGATGTCGGCGAAGCGATACCAGCGCTCGCTGTTGATGCGAAGCTCGCCCGCCGTCTGCGGGCCGCGCAGCATCAGCAGACCCAGCAACACCGCCGATTGCTCCGGAACCCCGACAGCACGCTGGAAGTTGTGTTCCCAACGCGTGACGCGGCTGCCGCTGGACTCGAATACCAGGCTCTGCAATTTCAGGGAGTCCAGCGCCTCCTGCGCTTGCCCGTCGCTGACGTTCATCAGCGGGTCGCGGCTGGACTTCTGGTTGCACCCGGCGACCAGGGAATTCAAGGTCAGCGGATAGCTGTCCGGCACGGTGCGGGCTTTCTCCATCAAGGTGCCCAGCACGCGGGCCTCCACGTCGGTCAAGGTGCGTAAAGCCATAATCCCAGTCCCAATGAAAAACATCGTCATTCTGATCTCGGGCGGCGGCTCCAACATGGCGGCGATCGCCAGGACCGCGCAACGGGACGGTTGGCGCAAGGCCTACGACGCGCAGGTTGCCGCCGTGATCAGCAATCGGCCGGACGCCAAGGGCCTGGCATTGGCGCGCGAGTCGCTGATCGCAACCGAAGTGGTGGATCACACGGCTTTCGACAGCCGCGAAGCCTTCGATGCCGAACTGGCGGCGGTGATCGATAGACGCAATCCTTCGCTGGTGGTGCTGGCCGGTTTCATGCGCATTCTCACGCCGGGCTTCGTGGAACGGTATCGCGGACGGCTGCTGAATATTCATCCCTCGCTGTTGCCCGCGTTTCCCGGTTTGCACACGCACCAGCGCGCGCTCGATGCCGGCTGCAAGGTGGGCGGCGCCACGGTGCACCAGGTAACGAGCGACCTTGACCACGGCCCCATCCTCGAGCAGGCGGTGGTGCCGGTGCTGCCCGGCGATACGGCCGAAACCTTGGCTGCGCGGGTGCTGACGCAGGAGCACCTGATCTATCCGCAAACGATCGCGCGCCTGTTGCCGACGCTGTGACCCTGGAAAAATAACAAGATGCATCCGAAAGCACTGCTCGACGCCTGCGCCGAACTCGTCAGGCTCACCCTTCGATTCGAGCACCCCGCCGATTCCGTGGTGTCGCGCTACTTCCGCGACAACCGCTCGCTCGGCCCGCGCGAGCGCGCGACGCTGGCCGAGACCGTCTACACCGTGCTGCGCAAGAAGCTGCTGTTCGACCATCTCTCGCCTTCGGGCAGCGGTCCGAAAGAACGGCGGATGGCGATCCTGGGTTTCCACGGGCCGCGCGACTTCCTCAAGAGCGCGCTGACCGATCAGGAGAAACGCTGGCTCGACGACTGCGACGCGATCAAGCCCGAAGACTTGCTGGACCGCCATCGGCACAACCTGCCCGAATGGCTGGTGCAGCCGTTGAAGGACCAGCTCGGCCCCGAGTTCATGGCGCTGGCGGAAAGCCTGAACCAGCCGGCGCCGCTGGACCTGCGGGTGAATGCGATCACCGACAAGCGCGCCGACGTGCAGCAGGAATTGAAGCTGGCCGGCATCCGCTCAGAGCCGACGCCATTTTCGCCCTGGGGCCTCCGGCTCGACAGCAAGCCGGCCCTCACGCAGCTGGATGCGTTCGCGCGCGGCGCGATCGAGGTGCAGGACGAGGGCTCGCAACTGCTGGCCCTGTTGCTGGATGCCAAGCGCGGCGAAATGGTGGTGGATTTCTGCGCCGGCGCGGGCGGCAAGACGCTGGCCATCGGCGCTTGCATGCGCAACACCGGCCGGCTGTATGCGTTCGATACCTCGGCGCATCGGCTGGACGCGCTCAAGCCGCGTCTCGCGCGCAGCAAGCTGTCCAACGTGCATCCGGCGGCCATTGCGCACGAGCGCGACGACCGCATCAAGCGGCTGGCAGGCAAGATCGACCGGGTGCTGGTCGATGCGCCTTGCTCGGGCCTGGGCACCTTGCGTCGCAATCCCGACCTGAAGTGGCGCCAGTCTCCGCAGTCGGTGCAGGAAATGACCGTGAAGCAGGCGGCCATCCTGCAGAGCGCGTCGCGCCTGCTCAAGCCCGGCGGGCGCCTGGTTTACGCGACGTGCAGCCTGCTGCCGCAGGAAAACGAGCAGATCGCGCAGGCTTTCACGCAGGCGAATAAGGAGTTCACTCCACTTGCGGCGGCGGAAATCCTGTCCAATCTGAAGGTCGCCGGGGCGGCGCAACTGTGCAGTGGCGGAGAAGGCGGTGGCGATTACCTGCGGCTGTGGCCCCACCGGCATCGCACCGACGGTTTCTTCGCCGCCATCTGGGTGAAAAATTGACGGGCTGGGGCCTTATTGGCGCCGCTGTGGTTAATCCCAGCTGGTTTTTGAACCATGCGCCCTAAAATATGTCCAAATCCCGGGCGTGTGCCCGATAACTTTAAGAGAGAGACTCCCCCTCCATGTTGCTTCCCGACTGGGCCGTGTTGAACGCGGCGATTGACTGGTTTGCCAACGGCCTGTTGAACCTGTCCTGGTGGCAGGTGCTCCTGTACACGCTGGTCACCACGCACATCACCATCGCCGCGGTCACCATCTTCCTGCACCGGTCGCAGGCGCACCGGGCGATGGACTTGCATGGCATCCCCGCCCACTTCTTCCGCTTCTGGCTGTGGCTGTCGACGGGCATGGTCACCAAGGAATGGGTTGCCATCCACCGCAAGCACCACGCCAAGTGCGAGACGCCCGACGATCCGCACAGCCCGCAAACGCGCGGCATCGACACGGTGTTGTGGCGCGGCGCCGAGCTGTATCGGGCCGAAGCCAAGAACCAGGAAACCATGTCCAAGTTCGGCCACGGCACACCGGACGACTGGATCGAACGCAACCTCTATACCCGCTTCAGCTGGCAAGGCGTCGGCCTGATGCTCATCCTGAACGTCGCGATGTTCGGCGTGCTCGGCCTGTCCGTGTGGGCAGTGCAGATGATCTGGATCCCGGTCACGGCCGCCGGCATCATCAACGGCATCGGCCACTACTGGGGTTACCGCAACTTCGAGGCGCCCGATGCCAGCACCAACATTTCCCCGTGGGGCCTGATCATCGGTGGCGAGGAGCTGCACAACAATCACCACACTTATCCGACCTCGGCCAAGTTCTCCGTCAAACCCTATGAGTTCGATATCGGTTGGTTCTACATCACCCTGATGCGCAAGGTCGGCTGGGCCACCGTGAAGAAGGTTCCGCCAAAGCTGCAACTGGGCGCGATCAAGCCGGTGGCCGACGAGAAGACCCTGGAAGCGCTGATCGCCAATCGCTACGAAGTGATGGCCGGCTACGCACGCGAAATGCGCCGGGCTTGCAAGAGCGAGATCGCTCTGCTGAAGGAAAAGCAGGCCGACCTGTCGCCGCTGAAGGCCGCCAAGCGCTGGCTGCACCGCGACGACGACCGCGTGCCGGCCGCCGCCCGCCCGCAACTGGCACAAGCTCGTGCGGCGCACCCGGTGCTCGACAAGATGGTGACGATGCGCGAAGAGCTGCGCCAGCTGTGGCTCAACACCTCGCACTCCCGCGAACAACTCGCCGGCGACCTGCAGGCCTGGTGCCGTCGCGCGGAAGAAAGCGGCATCGACGCTCTGAAGCAGTTCTCGATGAAGCTGCGCGCGGCGCATGCGTAAAGTTGTTCACCTGCAAATCGCTGGAGCGATTTGCAGGTGGCTGATCAGATGAAAAAAGCCGGAGTGAATCCGGCTTTTTTCATGGGGAGGCCGTGCTGCACGTTGTTTCGCACGACCTCTGAACGAAAAAAGCCCCGCAGTGCGGGGCTTTTCATTGGGACGGCTGAGTTACTTCAGCTTGGTCTCTTTGTATTCCACGTGCTTGCGCGCCTTCGGGTCGAACTTCATGATCGACATCTTCTCGGGCATCGTCTTCTTGTTCTTGCTCGTCGTGTAGAAGTGGCCGGTTCCCGCGGAGGATTCCAGCTTGATTTTTTCGCGTCCGCCTTTGCTTGCCATGTGAGTGCTCCTTAGGCTTGACCACGTGAACGCAGGTCTGCGAGCACGGCGTCGATGCCATTCTTGTCGATCAGCCGCAGCGCGGCGCCGGAAACACGCAGGCGAACCCAGCGGTTTTCAGTCTCGACCCAGAAACGGCGGTATTGCAGGTTCGGCAGGAACCGGCGCTTGGTTTTGTTGTTGGCGTGGGAAACATTGTTCCCGACCATCGGGCCTTTGCCCGTTACGTCGCATACGCGTGCCATAAGCACTCCGAAAATGTGAAACGGCAGTTACTGGCGGATGTCGCACCGAAGTGCCGCATCCTCGCTTCTGCCTGACCTCGCCAGAAAGGGTGGCGGTAACCCAAAGCCAATGATTATAGCCCACGCCCCGAAGCGCCTGCGGCGCCTTCCCCTCAAAAGGGGCGCCACCACCAGTGGCCCGGCAGAGCCGGATCCACAGTGGCTCTGGATTAGTTCTCTTGTTCGAGGAAGCGCTGCGCATCGAGCGCGGCCATGCATCCGGTCCCGGCGCTGGTGATCGCCTGGCGGTAGACGTGGTCTTGCACGTCGCCCGCCGCGAACACGCCGGGTACGCTGGTCATGGTGGCAAAGCCCTGCAGGCCGGCCTTGGTGAGGATGTACCCATTCTTCATCTCCAGCTGACCCTTGAAGATCTCGGTGTTGGGCTGGTGGCCAATGGCAATGAAGCAGCCTTGCAGCAGCAGGTCCTCGGTCTCGCCGCTCTTCGCGTCTTTCAGGCGCACGCCGGTTACGCCGCTGGCGTCACCCAGCACTTCGTCGAGCGTCTTGAACAGCTTCAATTCGATCTTGCCGGACTTCACCTTGTCCATCACCTTGTCGACCAGGATCGGTTCGGCCTTGAACTTGTCGCGGCGGTGCACGAGATAAACCTTGCTGGCGATGTTCGACAAGTACAGCGCCTCCTCGACCGCGGTGTTGCCGCCGCCGATGACGCAGGTCACCTGGCCGCGGTAGAAGAAGCCGTCGCAGGTGGCGCAGCCCGAGACGCCCTTGCCCATGAAGGCCTCTTCGGACGGCAGGCCGAGGTATTTGGCCGACGCGCCGGTGGCGATCACCAGAGCATCGCAGGTGTACTCGCCGCTGTCGCCCTTCAGGGAAAACGGCCGCTTGCTGAAATCGACCGCGTTGATGTGGTCGAACACGATTTCGGTCTTGAAGCGTTCGGCGTGCTCCAGGAAGCGCTGCATCAGGTCCGGCCCCTGCACGCCGTTGACGTCGGCCGGCCAGTTGTCGACGTCGGTGGTGGTCATCAGCTGCCCGCCTTGGGCGATGCCGGTGATCAGCACCGGGTTGAGGTTCGCGCGTGCGGCGTACACCGCGGCGGTGTAGCCGGCGGGACCGGAACCGAGGACGAGGACTTTGGCGTGTTTGGTGTTGGACATGGTAAAAACCTGTGTGGAATGCACCACACCTGGGGTACATTTTGGGGCCTGACGGCGAGTATCAACCCTGTGCGCAGGGCCCGATACGCGCCTCGCGTCAATCGCACCGATTGTAAGAACCCATCACGGCTAGCGCGTTGCAAGGGATTAACCGATGTCGATGCTGTCCAACCTTGAACTCATACGCCGGGTGCCGCTGTTCGCGCTGCTGACAGCCAACCAGGCCGAGGCGGTGGCGGACGCGGTGGCCAAGCGAAGGTTCAAGCGCGGCGAACTGATCGTGGAGCAGGGCGAAAAATCCAACACGCTGTTCATCATCCTCACCGGGCGGGTGCGGGTGGTCACCTCCGACAAGCGCGGCCGCGAAGTGATCCTGGCAACGCTGCAACCGGGCGACTACATCGGCGAGATGAGCCTCATCGACAACGAGGCGCATTCGGCCAGCGTGCGCGCCGAAGTGCAGACCGACATGCTGGCGCTGGGCCGCGCGGAGTTCGCGCGCTGCCTGCCGGAAAACAGCTCGATGGCCTACGCGATCATGAAAGGCCTGGTGCAGCGGCTGCGGCAGGCCGATCGCAAGATCGAATCGCTGGCCCTGATGGACGTGTACGGGCGGGTGGCCCGGGCGCTGCTGGAATTCGCCGCGCCCGATCGCGAAGGGCTGATGACCATCAAGGAGCGGATCTCGCGGCAGGACATCGCCAAGATGGTGGGCGCCTCGCGTGAAATGGTCAGCCGGGTGATGAAAGACCTGGAGGACCGCGGCTTCATCGAAACGCGCGCCGACGGCTCGATGTTGATCAAGGACCGCCTCACCACGCTGGGCTGAGGGCGGTGCGGCGCGCCACCAACAGCGCGCGCAAGTCCAGGCAATTCTGCGGCGGCGGTGCGACAGGTCTGCGTTAAGCTTGCGCACGCTGCATGACGTACTCGCTCAACACCCTCAATGACGCCCGGGCATCCGCCGCCTCGCCGCGTGCCGGGGCCGGCCGCTTCGCCCATGAATTCGCGCTCGTCCTCGGCCTCGTGGCCCTGGTGTTCTGGCTGCTGGCGCTGGTGAGTTATTCGGCGCAGGACGCGGCTTTCTCGACTTCCGGCGCCGGCCTGCCGACGCGCAACTGGGGCGGCCGCCTGGGCTCGTGGGTGGCTGACGCCAGCTACTTCATGCTGGGCTTTTCGGTATGGTGGTGTTTCGCCGCCGCGGTGCGCGCGTGGCTGACCACCCTGGCGCGCTGGATGCGCGCCGAGGTGCCGCCCCAGAACCCGCAAGGCCGTTTCTCGCGCACCCGCATTGCGTTCTGGGCCGCACTCCTTGTCTTGTTGTGCGCAAGCACCGCACTCGAATGGTCGCGCCTGTACCGGTTCGAGCCGCGCCTGCCGGATCATGCCGGGGGCGCTTTGGGCTACCTCGTGGGTCCGTGGACGGTGAAGTGGCTCGGCTTCACCGGTTCGGGACTGGTCGGCGTGGCCTTGGTGCTGCTGTGCGCGGCCATCGTGTTCCGTTTTTCATGGAGCCACGTCGCCGAGCGCCTGGGCTCACGCCTGGACGCGCTGCTGGCCGCCCGGCGCGAGAAGCGCGAGATCGCCCAAGACGTCGCGCTGGGGCAGGAAGCCGCCCGGCATCGCGAGGAAGTGCTGTTCGAGGAGCGCATCGACATCGTCGAACATCATCCGACGCCGATTGCCATCGAGGCCACCGTGGCCGAACTGCCCAAGAGCGAGCGGGTCGCCAAGGAACGGCAAAAGCCGCTGTTCACCGAACTGCCCGATTCGAAACTGCCGCAGGTCGATTTGCTGGACGGCCCGCAGGCGCGTCAGGAGACGGTCGCTTCGGAAACGCTGGAGATGACCAGCCGCCTGATCGAGAAGAAGCTCAAGGACTTCGGCGTCGAAGTGCGGGTCGTGCTGGCCCAGCCCGGCCCCGTGATCACCCGCTACGAGATCGAGCCCGCCACCGGCGTCAAGGGCTCGCAGGTGGTGAACCTGGCCAAGGACCTGGCGCGATCGCTCAGCCTGGTGTCGATCCGCGTGATCGAAACCATTCCGGGCAAGAACTACATGGCCCTGGAGTTGCCGAACGCCAAGCGGCAGTCGATCCGCCTGTCGGAGATTCTCGGCTCGCAGGTGTACAACGAAGCCAAGTCGCTGCTGACCATGGGCCTGGGCAAGGACATCGTCGGCAACCCGGTGGTGGCCGACCTCGGGAAGATGCCGCACGTGCTGGTGGCCGGCACCACCGGCGCGGGCAAGTCGGTGGGCCTGAACGCGATGATCCTGTCGCTGCTGTACAAGGCCGAGGCGCGCGACGTGCGCCTGCTGATGATCGACCCGAAGATGCTGGAGATGTCGGTGTACGAAGGCATCCCGCACCTGTTGGCGCCGGTCGTCACCGACATGCGCCAGGCCGCGCACGGCCTGAACTGGTGCGTGGGCGAGATGGAGCGGCGCTACAAGCTGATGTCCAAGATGGGCGTGCGCAACCTGGCCGGTTACAACCACAAGATCGACGAAGCCAAAGCCAAAGAGCAGTTCATCTACAACCCGTTCAGCCTGACGCCCGACAGCCCCGAGCCGCTGGAGCGCCTGCCGCACATCGTGGTGGTGATCGACGAATTGGCCGACCTGATGATGGTGGTCGGCAAGAAGATCGAGGAGCTGATCGCGCGGCTGGCACAGAAGGCACGGGCGGCCGGCATCCACCTGATTCTGGCGACGCAGCGCCCCAGCGTCGACGTGATCACCGGCCTGATCAAGGCCAACATCCCGACGCGCATCGCGTTCCAGGTGTCCAGCAAGATCGACAGCCGCACCATCCTCGACCAGATGGGTGCGGAAGCGCTGCTGGGCATGGGTGACATGCTCTACATGCACAGCGGCTCGGGCTTCCCGGTGCGCGTGCATGGCGCCTTCGTCAGCGACGAAGAGGTGCACCGCGTCGTGTCGTATTTGAAGGCGCAGGGCGGCGAGCCCAACTACATCGAGGGCGTGCTCGAAGGCGGCACCGTCGATGAAGACGGCGACCTGCTGGGCGATGGCGGCTCGGGCGGCGAGAAGGATCCGATGTACGACCAGGCGGTGGAGATCGTGCTGAAGAACCGCAAAGCCAGCATCTCGCTGGTGCAACGCCACCTGAAGATCGGCTACAACCGCGCCGCGCGCCTGGTCGAAGAGATGGAGAAGGCCGGCCTGGTGGGCGCGATGAGCAGCAGCGGCCAGCGCGAAATCCTGGTGCCGAATCGCGAATAGCACCGGCTGGGCAGCTCGACCGTGCGCGGCGCGGTTCACCCGCGGTTCAGGCGCGCAGGTGAAAATAGCCCCATGAAAAAATTCATTGCCTCGGGATTGTTGCTGGCCTGCGCGTGGACCGCACAAGCGGCCGGATTGGACAGCCTCGAAAACTTCGTCAAGTCCGCCAAGAGCGGCCGGGCCGAGTTCACCCAGGTGGTCACGGCGCCGGCCCGTGAAGGCCAGACCGCGCGCAGCAAGACCTCCTCGGGGACGTTCGAGTTCGTGCGGCCCAGCCGCTTCCGCTTCGTCTACCAGAAGCCCTTCGAGCAGACCATCGTCGCCGATGGCCAGACGCTTTGGCTTTATGACCCCGACTTGAAGCAGGTGACGTCGCGCAAGCAGTCGCAGGTGCTAGCCTCCACCCCCGCGGCCCTGATCGCCGCGGCGCCCGACCTCGCCGCATTGCGCAAGGATTTCAACCTGGAAAACGCCGGCGAGAAGGACGGGCTGCAGTGGGTGCAGGCCACCCCGAAAGCCAAGGACGGCCAGCTGCGCAGCGTCAGCGTCGGCTTCCGCGGCAACGAGCTCGCCACCCTGGACATACTGGACGGCTTCGGCCAGCGTTCGGTGATCACCTTCAGCAAGATGGAGTTGAATGCGGCCATCTCGCCGCAGACCTTCAACTTCAAGCCGCCGGCTGGGGCCGACGTGGTGAAGCAATAACCGGTCAGTTGCCGGTTGGGGATAGAGCTGAAGGTCTGTCCCGCAAGGTTTCAGATTTCCCGCGTGACCTTCTGCAGGTCCTTGCGCTCGATGAATTCGTCCATGCGCGACAGCAGCCGCCACCACTCGCTGCCGTCGGCCCGATAAACGCGCATTGCGCCGGCGCGCACCAGGATCTTGCGCAGCTCATCTTCCTCGAAGCCGCCCAGGTGCGTGCGCAGCGTTTCGAACGAGCGGTCGGTGAAGCCCTTGTGGCTCAGGAACACGCGGGCGGTTTCTTCAGCCATGAACTCGGTGCGGTGCTGCTCCTGCGCCAGCCGCAACTGGTTGGCGAACTGCTGGCGGTTCAGGAAGTAGCTGATGCCGCCGCCCACGAGCGCACCCAGCAGGGCGGAGAGGGTGGACCAGAACGCGGCATTCATTGTGCGGCACTATAAACTGGCGCACCGTCTTCAACAGGTCTGTCCCTGCGCTCACAGGGCGGGACCCATAATTCCCCGTGGCCAAGAACGTCCCCGCCGCCCACCAGCCGCTTGCCGAACGCCTGCGCCCCCGCACGCTCGGCGAGGTGATCGGCCAGCAGCACCTGCTGGGCGAGGGCATGCCGCTGCGCATCGCCTTCGAATCCGGACAGCCGCACAGCTGCATCTTGTGGGGACCTCCGGGCACCGGCAAGACCACCATCGCGCGGCTGATGGCCGACGCCTTCGACGCGCAATTCATCACCATCAGTGCGGTGCTGGGCGGCGTCAAGGACATCCGCGAGGCGGTGGAGCAGGCGCAGATCGCGCAAGGCACGGCGCTGGAGAATGCAACCGGATCAGGCGGGCGGCGTACCATCGTGTTCGTCGATGAAGTGCATCGCTTCAACAAGAGCCAGCAGGACGCCTTCCTGCCTCACGTGGAATCGGGTCT
>JAQGMT010000329.1 GCA_028292185.1 Ramlibacter sp.
GCTGGTCACGCGCAATGCGCATCGCGCGATCGACCAGATGCCGGATCTGCGCCGGCACCATCGCGACCTGCACATATTCGTGCGCGACGTCCTTGAAGAGCGTGTGCAGGTCCACCTCCTGTTGGTAGTCGCCGCCCATGGCCGAGCGCGCCGCTTGCCCGACGATGGCCACCACGGGCTGGTGGTCCGCCTTGGCGTCGTACAGGCCGTTGAGCAGGTGGATCGCGCCCGGCCCCGAGGTCGCCATGCACACACCCACTTCCCCGGTGAACTTGGCGTGCGCGGTGGCGGCAAACGCGGCGAGTTCCTCATGCCGGGTCTGGACGAACCGCATCTGCTCGCCCATCCGGGCGAACGCGCCCATCAGGCCGTTGATGCCGTCGCCAGGGTAGCCGTAGACGCGGCGCACTCCCCATGCGTGCAGGCGCTGAAGGATCTGGTCGCTGGTGGTCATGCTCATGAAGGTCTCCTGGTGGGAACGCCGCCGGCTCTCTCCCGAAACCATTCTCGAACGCGCGTGGTGCACCGTGCCGCGGACTGCGGAATTCGCCGATGTATTTGTACAGACTTACACGGCCGCCCAGCTGGGGCGGCGCAGCGCGGCCTAGGGAAAGTCCCGAGGCGCGGCGAACTCGTTGCATGGAATCTGGGCCATTCCGATTCCACCAAGAAGCAGGGGCACACCATGGGCACGCAAACCAATCTCGCACGGCGCAGGCTCGTCGCCGGCGGCGCCGCGGCCCTCGCGGGGGCCGGCCTGGGTGCCGTAGGCCGCACGGCGCTGGCCCAGTCGGCCATCGACCTGCCAATCGCCAACGGCCGCCGCAACCTGGTTGCGTTTCCGGAAAAACGGCCGCTGATCGTGCTTACGTCGCGTCCACCCCAATTGGAAACGCCTTTCGAGGTGTTCAACGAAGGCCTGATCACTCCCAACGACGCTTTCTTCGTCCGCTATCACAACGCGAAGATCCCCACCAGCATCGACGGCGATCGCCACGTGATCAACATCGGTGGCAACGCCTGCGGCAAGCCATTCACCCTCACGATGGCCGAGCTGCGCTCGCAGTTCAAGCCGATCGAATATGTCGCGGTGAACCAGTGCTCAGGCAACAGCCGCGGCCTGTTCGCCCCGCGCGTGACCGGCGGGCAGCTCACCAACGGGGCGATGGGCAATGCCCGCTGGCTCGGCGTGCCGCTCAAGGACGTGCTCGCGCGGGCGGAGCTGAAGAACACGGCGCGCCAGGTCACCTTCGATGGTCTTGACGAAGGCGTGATGGGCGGCGGCGACTTCGTCAAGGCGCTGGACGTGAATCACGCGCTCGACGGCGAGGTGATGCTGGCCTACCAGATGAACGGCACCGAGATCCCGATGCTCAATGGCTTTCCGGTGAAGCTGGTGGTCCCCGGTTATTACGGCACGTACTGGGTCAAGCACCTTTCGCAGATCGACGTCATCGACAACGTCTTCAACGGCTTCTGGATGAACCCGGCTTACCGCGTGCCCGACAACGACTGTGCCTGCATCGAGCCGGGCACGGCGCCGGCATCGACCCGTCCGATCGGGCGCTTCACCGTCCGGTCCTTCATCACGTCGATCGCCGACGGCGGGCGGCTGCGCGCCGGCCAGCAGACGGTGGTGCGCGGCATCGCGTTCGACGGCGGGCAAGGCGTTCGCGAGGTCGCGTATTCGACCGACGGCGGGCAGAGCTGGCGCGGCGCGCAGCTGGGCGCGGACATGGGGCGCTACTCGTTTCGCGAATTCACCTTCGGGTTCACGCCCCAGCCGGGCAGCTACGACCTGCGGGTGCGGGCCTGGAACCGCTCGGGGCAGAGCCAGGCCATGGAAGCGCTCTGGCAACCCGCCGGCTATATGCGCAACGTGGTCGAGTCGGTCAAGGTCACCGCGGTTTGAGGATGCAGGCAATGAACACCAAAACCTGCTTGCTGGCTTGCGCGGCCGCGATGACGTTGACGCTCGCCCCGGCCGTGTCGGCCGCCGTCAAGACGATTCAATTGCCCGCCGATGTCGCCGTGCTCAAGCCCAGCCCGTTGCCGGGCTACGCCAAGGCGCAGGGGAACTGTGTCGGCTGCCACTCGGCCGAGTACATGTTGTACCAGCCGTCGAGTGCGGCCCGCCCGTACTGGGACGCGATGGTCAAGCGCATGAAGGCGGTGTTCAAGGCGCCCATCGCCGACGAAGACATGCCGGAGATCGTGGACTACCTCGTCAAGACCTACGGCAACGAGCAGGCCAAGTAATCAGGTGCAGACCGCGACGAAGCCGCGCGACGCCCCACTGTCGGCCCGCGACTTGGCGGCGGCACTCGCGATCGTCGTGATCTGGGGCCTGAATTTCGTGGCCATGAAATTCGCGCTGCGCGAATTCACCCCGTTCCAGCTGGGCGCCGCGCGCTACGTGTTCGCGGCGCTGCCGCTGGTGCTCTTCATCAAGCCGCCGCGCCTGCACTGGAAATGGGTGCTGCTGTTCGGGCTGCTGCAGGGCGTCGGCCAGTTTGGTCTGCTCTTCACCGCCTTGCAGGTGGGAATGACCGCGGCGCTCGCTTCGGTGCTGATGCAGACCCAGGTGTTCTTCACGGCGCTGTTCGGTTACCTGCTGCTGCGCGAGAGGGCCGGTCGGCCGTTGCAACTTGGCATGCTGTTGGCCGCGGTCGGCATCGCGTGCTTCTGCGCGAATTTCCTCGCGCCGCACTCGGGCAGCAGCGTCACCACCGTTCTGGGCTTCGTGCTGAACCTGGGTTCCGCGGCCATGTGGGCCGCCTCCAACATTGTTGCGCGCAAGGCGCAGGAGGCCAGCGCCGGCTTCGACCCGCTGGCCTTCGTGGTCTGGTCGAGCGTCGTGCCGGTGCTGCCGTTCATCCTGCTGACATTGGCTTTCGATGATCCGGCGACCCGCTGGCGCTGGACTTCCGCGAGCTGGACCGATTGGCTCGCGGTCGCCTACCTCGGCTGGATGGCCACCATCGCCGCCTATGGCATGTGGACCGGCCTGCTCAAACGCCATCCGGCCAATCGCGTCGCGCCGTTCAGCCTGGGCACGCCGCTGGTCGGACTGGCCGCCGGCCTGCTGCTGCTGGGCGAGACCATTACGGTGTGGCAGTGGGCGGGCATCGGCTTCGTCATCGCCGCCCTCGCCTGCGTGATGTTCGGTGGACGCTGGATCGCACTTGCGCAAAAACCAAGATAATCGCGCCATGCCCAACATTACCCTCGCCCAAGCCGATGCCATCGCAGAACGCGCGTTGCAAGCCGGGCGCGACCACAAGTTCAAGCCGCTCACGGTGGCCATCCTCGACGCCGGCGGGCATTTGACGCTGCTCAAACGTGCCGACGATTCGAGCCTGCTGCGCCCTGAAATCGCCATCGGCAAAGCCTGGGGCGTGCTGGGCATGGGTTTCGGCGGCCGCGAGCTTGCCCGGCGGGCCGAGAAGATGCCGACCTTTTTCACCGCACTGAACGCAATGTCGGGCGGGCGGATGGTGCCGGTGGCGGGCGGCGCGCTGATCCGCGACGCCAGCGGCGCGATCATCGGCTCGATCGGCATCAGCGGCGACACCTCCGACAATGACGAGAAGTGCCTGGTCGAAGGGGTGAAGGCGCAAGGCCTGGTGGCCGACACGGGCGACGCGCCGGCCTGAATCCCGGCCGCTTCAATGCCGCCGTAGCGGCAGCTGCCGTTCAGCGCTGGCCGAACTTCGCCGCGGAAAACAACTCCTTGTACTCGCGCGGTTGCGAGCGCCAGTATTGTTTTGGCGCGCTTACCTGCGCGCCCAGCTTGGCGGCGGCGTGCCACGGCCAGCGCGGGTCGTACAGCATCGCGCGCGCCAGTGATACGGCATCGGCCTCGCCCTCCGCGATGATGGCTTCCGCCTGTTCCGGCTCGGTGATCAAGCCCACGGCGAAAGTGGGCAGCCCGACCTCGGCCTTCACGCGCTGCGCGAAAGGCACCTGGTAGCCCGGGCCGAGCTTGATGGCCTGCAGCGGAGACACGCCGCCGCTGCTCACATGGATGGCCGCGCAGCCGCGCGTCTTCAACACCTTGGAAAGCGCCAAGGTGCCGTCGATGTCCCAGCCGTCAGGTACCCAATCGGTCGCCGAGATGCGCATCCACACCGGCTTGTCCGAGGGAAAGGCCCCGCGCACCGCATCGAACACTTCCAGCGGAAACCGCATGCGGTTTTCCAGGCTGCCGCCATATTCATCCGTGCGTGCATTGGCCAGCGGCGACAGGAACTGGTGCAGCAGGTAGCCGTGGGCGCCATGCAGCTCGATGCCATCCAGCCCGATGCGCGCCGCGCGCCGCGCCGCCCGCGCGAAGTCGTCGCGAATGCGCTGCATGCCGGCGCGATCCAGCGCCTCGGGTGGCTCCTCGTCCGGTGAATGCGGCCGCGCCGAAGGCGCTTCGGTTTTCCAGCCACCGGCTTGATCCGGCCGGATCTGCGCGCCGCCGTCCCAGGGCGCACGGCTCGACCCCTTGCGTCCGGCATGGCTCAGCTGGATGGCCAGTGGAATCGGCGAATGCTTGCGCACCGCGCCCACCACGCGCGCCAGCGCCGCTTCGTTTTCGTCCGAATACAAACCAAGGTCCCCGGGTGAGATGCGCCCGCGCGCCGAAACCGCCGTCGCTTCGAGGGTCAGCAGCCCCGCGCCCGAGAGCGCCAAGTGCCCGAGATGGATCAAGTGCCAGTCGGTTGCGCTGCCCTCCTCGGCCGAGTACTGGCACATGGGCGCGATCAGAATTCGGTTGGCAAGGTGCAGGCTGCCGAGTTGCAGCGGCTGGAACAGGTGGTGGCTCATGGCACGGTTTATACCTCCCCGCCGGATCGACACCGCGCGCCGCCGCACCACGGACTCCACCGTTTGCATGAGAATGGCAGGCAGCATGTCCTGCGATACCCATTTCATGATCGAGCTCATCTTTGCGGCCGCGACTACTTCTCATCCGGCGGCCATCGCATGAGCGCGCCGGCCCGGACGGTGGCGGCCGCTGAATCGACACAGGCGTGCGCCGACGCTTACCACTCGTTTTTGTCGACGCGCTATTTCAGCGGCCTCGATGCCTTGCGAGCCTTCAGCGTGCTGGCCGTGATCTGGACACACGTCACCGGCGACCACGCCCTTCGCCTGCTGGCCCAAGGCCATCGCGGGGTGGACCTGTTCTTTGCGATCAGTGGGTTCCTCGTGACCACTCTTTTGCTGCGCGAATACCGGCGCAATGGACGGATCTCGATCCGCGAGT
>JAQGMT010000336.1 GCA_028292185.1 Ramlibacter sp.
GCCTGCACGAAGGCGCGGGTGTAGCCCACCACCGCATCGCGATGGGTGTCGGCCCAGGCCTTGCGAGCGCCGCCGACCAGGCCCTGATAGGCGCCCAGCACCTTGGTGGCATCGCCCAGGCGATGAAAACCGCGCGCCTCGGCCTGCACTTCGAAGGGCGACAGCAGCAGCGTCGCCTCGTGCTCCTTCTTCATCAGTGCATCGAAGCGCTGCAGCACGCCGCCGGCACGCACCACCTTGTAGTCCTTATCGAGCTGCAGGCCGGCGCGCTCCATCATCTCGAACGCGACGAACGCATAGCCGGTGGTGCGCGCATCGACCGAAAGCGTCTTGCCCTTCATCTTGGCGTAGCTGTCGACTTCCGGCACCGACTCCAGGCGCAGGAAGCCGTTGTCGCTGCCCATGAAGGCAAACAGGTCCGGGCCCGGCACCGGCTCCTCGCCCTGGTTCTCGCGGTAGGCGATCAGGTTGTCGATCGCGGTCATCGCGATGTCGAACTTTCCGGCGATCAGGTTGGTGAGCTGGAACACCGAGCTGGGGGTCGGCGTCACGCGCACGTCCACGCGGTTGTTGGCGAAGAAGCCTTTCTCCTGCGCGACCCAGATCGGCCAGTTGAAGCCGCCCGGGAACACGATCACATTGATCGGAGTCGGGGCGGGCGGCGGCGCGGCGCAGCCGGACAGCATCAGGGCACACAGGCAGACAAAGGCGCGGCGCATGGTGGGATCCTCCGGTGCGCGATGGTAGCCCATCACTGCGGCAGTGCCCCCACCCTAACCCTCTCTCAAAGGGGGAGGGAAGAGAGAAATCAGGACAGCAAATCCGCGAGTTTCGATTTCCAGTACGCCGGGTCCGGCAACTCGCCGTCGCCTGCCGCGGCGTTGGTGCGCATGTGATCGGCGCTCGATGTGCCCGGGATGACGCAGGTCACGGCCGGTTGCGCCAAGATGAATTTCAGCAGCACCTGGTTCCAGTCGCTGCAGCCGATCTCCGCTGCCCAGCCGGGCAGGGGCCGCCGGCGCAGGCCGCGCAAGGCGCTGCCGCCGCCGAACGGAAGGTTGATCAGCACGGCCATGCCGCGTTCGGCTGCCAGAGGCAACAGGCGCTGTTCGGCGCCGCGGCTGGCGATCGAGTAGTTGAACTGCACGAAATCCAGCGGCTCGGCCCGCATCACCCGTTCCAGCTCGGTGTGCGCGCTCTCGGTGTAGTGCGTCACCCCGAGGTATGAGATGCGGCCTTGCGATTTCCATTCGCGCATCGTGGCGAGGTGGGTGCGCCAATCCTCCAGGTTGTGCACCTGCATCAAATCGATGTGCGGCGTGCGCAGCAGCTTCATCGAGCGCTCCATCTGTTCGATGCCCGCGCGCTGTCCGGTGGTCCAGACTTTGGTCGCGAGAAACGCCTTGGCACGCGAGCCGCTCGCATCGAGCAGGTCGCCCACCACCTGTTCGGCCGACCCGTACATCGGCGAGCTGTCCACCACGCTGCCGCCGGCGGCGAACAATGCTTCCAGCACCTTGCCGCGGGACGGCCGTTCGGACGGCTTGGGACCGACGTCGAAGCCCAGCCAGGTGCCGCAGCCGACGACCGGGAGCAAGGCGCCGGAGGAGGGGATCGCGCGGGTGTGCATGGCCTTCGACGATAAACCCGGCGCGCTTGCGCCGCAAGGTGAGCGGTGGACTGGTATGGGGCGCGGCCGACTTATCATGCCAGGCTCATTGCCGGAGGAGACGATGGACAAACGCAATTTCCTGGCTGCCGCCGCGCTGGTACCGGCGGCCTGGCCCACGCTGGTGAGGTCGGCCGTAGAAGCGGGGACGCGATCCCCCGCGCTGCTCACGGTGACGGGTGCCATCTCGAATGTCAACCGCGGTCCGCTGGACTCGGTGACGGACCTCATGATGGCCAAGCAGAAGGTCGCGTTCCAGAAGGCGCATGCGTTCGACTTCGCAATGCTGGCGGCCTTGCCCGCGGTGACGATCAGGCCGACCATCGAATACGACCAGAAGCCGCATGCCTTGCGGGGGCCACTGATGGCGGATGTGCTGAAGGCATGCGGCGTGACAGGCGATGCGGGCAAGCTCGCCATGCGTGCCGTTGACGGCTACTCACCGACCATCAGCGTTGCCGATGCGCGCAAGTACCGCTTCATCGTCGCCACGCACCTGGACGGCAAGACGATGCCGCTGGGCGGCCTCGGCCCCTTGTGGGCCATCTATGATGCCGACCGCTTCCCCGACATGGCGGCCAAACCGGTCGACCAGCGTTTCGCGCAGTGCCCGTGGGCGCTGTATCACATCGATGTCCAGGCCTGATAAGGAGCCAAGCATGCAATACCGCCAACTCGGCAAAAGCAACCTGCAGGTGTCGGCCTTGTGCCTGGGCACCATGATGTTCGGCGACCAGACCGCGCAGGACGAAGCACAAGCGATCTTGGCCGACGCGCGCGCCCAGGGCGTGAACTACATCGACACGGCCGACGTATACACCAGGGGCGCTTCGGAAAGCATGGTGGGCAGCCTGCTCAAGGGTCAGCGCACCGAATGGGTGCTGGCCACCAAGCTGGGCAACAAGATGTCCGAGCGCGTCAACGAAGGTCACTATTCGCGCAGCTGGATGTTGCGCCAAGCGGAGGCGAGCTTGCAGCGGCTGCGGACGGACTACGTCGACATCCTCTACCTGCACCGCGACTTCAACGGCATGAACCTGGAAGAGCCCTTGCGCGCGTTGGATACGCTGCTGCGCGACGGGAAGATTCGCTACTGGGGCGTGTCCAACTTTCGCGGCTGGCGCATCGCCGAAGTGGTGCGGCTGGCTGCGCAGTTGGGGATGCCGGCACCCGTGGTGTGCCAGCCTTATTACAACCTGCTCAACCGCATGCCGGAAGTGGAGGTGCTGCCGGCTTGCGAGCACTACGGCGTGGGCGTGACGCCGTACAGCCCCGTTGCGCGCGGGGTGCTGACCGGAAAATACTCACCGGGCCAGGCGCCGGTCGAAGGTTCACGCGCCGCGCGCGGCGACAAGCGCATTGCCGAAGCCGAATTCCGCGAGGAGTCGCTGCGCATCGCCCAACAGCTGCAGGTTCACGCGCAAGCCAAGGGGGTGACGCTGGCGCAGTTCGCAACGGCGTGGGTGCTGGCGCATCGCGCGGTGAGTTCGGTGATCGCCGGGCCGCGCACGCTGCGGCAATGGCAGGATTACCTGCCGGCGCTGGATTGTGTGGTCACCCAAGAAGACGAAGCCCTGGTGGATTCATTGGTCTCGCCGGGCCACCCCTCGACGCCGGGTTTCAATGATCCGCAGTATCCGCTGCCGGCGCGCACGCGCGCCTGAACGAAAAAATCCCCCAGGGCGTTCCCGCCCTGGGGGATGGAGCAGCCGGGCTGAAGAAACTTGCGAAGAATGCCCGACCGAGGAGACACACAGGGGCATCAGCAGATTTCGTGCCAGACGAAATAATGCTTACTAATGACCGCTTTATCAATCAGCCGATCCGCTAAAAGATATAGGTTGATCTCAGCTGGCGACCGCCGAGCAGACCATACGCGTCCGCGTCCTACACCGTCGAGGTCAACCCCCGGCTTACCTTCGCGTTGGTCAATCGGGGCTTCATGTCGGAGCCCGATTCATCCTTTGGAGACTGCATGTTCAAGAAGATTCTTATCGCCAGCCTGATCGCGACGTCGTTCGCCAGCGCTCCCGTGATTTCCTCGGCGGCAACCCGCGCGATCGTCATCACGCAAGCACCGCCGGCACCGCGTCAGGAAGTGGTTCCGGCCCCGCGCCGCGGCTACGAGTGGGCGCCCGGATACTGGGCTTGGCGCGGCGGCCGCCACGCCTGGGTCGCCGGCCACTGGGTGCGCGAGCGCCGTGGCTCGCATTGGGTGCCCGAGCAGTGGGTCGAGCGCAATGGCCATTGGGAAATGAGGTCGGGCCGTTGGGAACGCGGTGGCCGCGCCGATAATGACCGCGACGGCGTGCCGAACCGCCTCGACAGCCGCCCGAACAACCCGAACCGCAGCTAAGCGGCCAGGCCCAGCGCGTGGAATACGCGGGCAGCGGCGTACGCGTCGTTGGCCGCGTAGATCAGTTGCGCTTCGGTCAGGCGGGCGTTCGCCCAATTGGACGTGGTCGCCTTGCGCGACTTGATGAAGCGGCGGTTGAATAGCACCGCCACTGCGGCCTTGACGCCCATGTCCTTGCGGTAGCCGCGCTCGCGAAAGATCATATTCAGTTCCAGCACGTCGGCAGGCTCGACCCCGAGCTTGCTGACGATGCGTTTGCGATCGTCGCCCAGGCCGAACCCCGCCTTTACGACGCCCGGCAATGCCAGCAGGCTTGCCACCGCCGCGCGACATTCCAGGTCATGCAGTTGAAACACCCAGGCTTTGTCGGGGGTGGACAACTGCACGACGTGAGGACCTTCCGAGAGCTGGTCCTTGAAGAACGTGGGTTTGGATTCGGTGTCGAAGCCCCACGCACGCGCTTGAGCGAGTTCGCTCCACGCATCATGCGCTTGCGACGCCGTCACCACGAGCTGAATGCGGTCGAGCCCGAGCCGCTCGAACGGCTCCAGCAGCGCGATTTGTTCCTTGTCGGGTGTGGCGTGGTGCGCAGTCATGCAGTGCGAGCAGGATAACCGGCTTGATGCCGGGCCCTGGCGTCAGGTGACAATGGCTCGGATCCCTACAGAAGCTCGATGACCTATTCCCTGGTGTTCTATGACGTCGACGGTGTGTCCGAGGCACAGCACCGCGAAGCCGAACAGCGTTTTCGCGATGCGCTGGAAAGCACGCTGGGCGATGCCGACCTGGTGGCGCCGGTGTACCAGGCGTATTTGCGCATCGTCGCTGTGTACGGCGATGTACCGGCGCCCGACAGCTTGACCGAGGCCGAGCGCGCGATCTTCGATCAATGGCAAGCCGCCGAAACCGCCGCCGTCACCGCGGCCTTCGGGCCGAATCGCTACATGGGCGATGCGATGTATGAGATACGACTCGCATAGTCGCAGTCCCGCTCGATAACCTCGCGTCGCGGCAGGCGGTACCCGTCAGGGGCTCATACTGTCTCGGTCACCGCTAGCGCGGTGACTGCGCTGTGATGTTCGGCCTGGGGCCGGGCGCGCTTGCGCGCATCAACTCTGACTCGCCGCGGTTGTTTGAACGGAGCGGCCTCAGGGCGCGAAGCGAGTTCGCCGGCGCCGGCTCCAGGCCGAACATAACAGCGCAGTCACCGCGCCAGCGGTGACCGGGACAGTATGAGCCCCTGACGGGTGCCGCCTGCCGCGACGCGAGGTCATCGTCACCCGTTGCGAGTCACGCAGCAGGCCCCGCAGGCCGGATCGCGGATTTCGGCCGAAACGCCTTGCACACCTCATCGCGCGTTTCCAGGTACGGGCCGCCGATCAGGTCGATGCAGTACGGCACCGCGGCGAAGATGCCCGCCACCAGCTGTTCACCGTCGGCGCCCTTCAGGCCTTCCAGTGTTTCCTGGATCGACTTCGGCTGCCCGGGCAGGTTGATGACCAGGCTCTCGCCGCGAATCACGGCGCATTGGCGCGAGAGGATCGCGGTGGGCACGAAGCGCAGGCTGATCTGCCGCATCTGCTCGCCGAAGCCGGGCATCACCTTGTGCGCGATGGCGAGCGTGGCCTCGGGCGTCACGTCGCGCGGCGCGGGGCCGGTGCCGCCGGTGGTCAGCACCAGCGAGCAGCCGGCGTCGCACAGCTCGATCAGCGTGGCGCTGATGCGCTCTTTTTCGTCGGGGATCAGGCGGGCTTCGAAGGCGATCGGATTTTGCAAGGCGCGCGCGAGCCAGTCCTTCAGCGCGGGCAAGCCCTTGTCCTCATAGACGCCGGTGGAGGCGCGGTCGCTGATCGACACGATGCCGATCTTCACGGGATCGAATGTAGGCACGGTCATGAGGATCTCATCGGAGGTTCGGCAAGCCTTCGTCGCTGTCGGGGGTTTGCGCATTCACGCCGGAAAGTTCGTCCTTCACCAGCTGGAAAATCTCGCGGTAGGCACGGCCGTGGCGAGGCGCGAGGCCTTTCGAGATCGACTCGGCGTCCGGCTGCACGTCCTTGCGCGCCTGGCGGATCAGGGCGCGCAACTGCTGGGTGTCGGTGGTTGGATGCGCGGACAGCCACTGCTCGAACGCCTCGTCGCGGGCGATGAGATCGTCGCGCCACTGCTCGGCCTGGTGCAGCGAGAGTGCGTCCTGCGCCGAGCCCCGGCGCTGCGCTTCCAAGGCGTCGCGGACCGCCTGCAGCGCCTCGGGGTCGAGGCCGCGCATCAGCTTGCCGATGAATTGCATCTGCCGGCGCTTGCCTTCGAAGTTGGTGATGCGCTGTGCGTGCTCCACGGCGTCGGCCAGCTTCTCGGGCAACGGCAACCCTTGCATCAGGTCGGCGCGCAGCGTCAGCAAGGCTTCGCCGAGCTTTTGCAGTTCGGTGCTTTCGCGTTTCAGGTCGGTCTTGCTGGACTCGGTGGTGCCCTTGAGCTCAGCCTTGAGCTCCAGGTCGAGCTCGCTGCCCTCGGCCACGAACTGGCCCCTGACGAAATAGCCTTTTTTGGGTTTGCGGGACATGGGTTGATTGTGGCCGCTGGGCGAGCGGCGGGTGGGCGGCGGCTATCATAGCCTCGCTATGACACTACCCGATACCCGTCCTGCAACCGGCTTCACCTATGCCCGCGCCACTTTCGAACAACTGGTCGATGCCGCCCTGGCCCACGCGAAGAAGCTGGGGGCCACCAATGCCGGGGCGGAAGCCTCCGAAGGCTGCGGCCTGAGCGTCTCGGTGCGCAAGGGCGAGCTGGAAAACGTCGAGCGCAATCGTGACAAATCCCTGGGAGTGACGGTGTATGTCGGGCAGCGCCGCGGCAACGCCAGCACTTCGGACTTCTCGCCCGCCGCCATTGAACAGACGGTGCAAGCGGCCTACGACATTGCCCGGTTCACCGCCGAAGATCCGGTCGCTGGGTTGCCCGATGCCGAAGACGTCGCGCATCCCGACGACCAACCCGATCTCGACCTGTTCCATCCGTGGAGCATCGACAGCGAGGAGGCTGCGCGCATCGCGCTGGTGTGCGAAGCCGCCGCCTTTGCGACCGACAAGCGCATCACCAACAGCGAGGGAGCGGGGGTTTCCGCCCAACAGAGCCATTTTTTCAGCGCCCACACGCACGGGTTCCGCGGCGGCTATGCCAGCTCGCGTCACTCCATCTCGGTGGCCCCGATCGCCGGCAAGGGCGACAACATGCAGCGCGACGCGTGGTACAGCTCGATGCGCAACGCGTCCGACCTGGCGGACCCGCAAGCCGTGGGACGCTACGCTGCCGAACGCGCGCTCTCGCGCCTGAAGTCGCGCAAGATCGCGACGCGGGAGTGCCCGGTGCTGTTCGAGTCGCCGCTGGCCGCCGGGCTGTTGGGCGGCTTCGTGCAAGCCGTGAGCGGCGGCGCCCTGTACCGCAAGAGCACCTTTCTGCTCGACTCGCTGGGCAAGAAAATCTTTCCCGAACACATCGACGTGCTGGAGGACCCCCTGGTGCCGCGCGGCAAGGGCAGCGCGCCCTTCGACGAGGAAGGGGTGCGCACCATGGCGCGCACGGTGGTGCACGACGGGCGCGTCGGCGGTTATTTCCTCAGCAGCTATTCGGCCCGCAAGCTGGGCATGAAGACCACCGGCAATGCCGGCGGCTCGCACAACCTCACGCTGGTTTCCAAGCAGACGCGGCCGGAAGACAACCTGCCGGAAATGTTGCGCAAGCTGGGCACCGGGCTGTTCGTGATCGAGCTGATGGGGCAGGGCGTGAATTACGTCACCGGCGACTATTCGCGCGGCGCCAGCGGCTTCTGGGTGGAGAACGGCGAACTCGCTTACCCGGTGCAGGAAATCACCATCGCGGGCAACCTGCGCGACATGCTCGCCGGCATCCAGGCGGTCGGCGCCGACGTCTACAACTACGGCGCCAAGAGCGTGGGCTCGATGCTGATCGGCAAGATGAAGGTGGCCGGTTCGTGAACCGGCCTCGCGCTGCTTAAGGAGCCAGCGCGGCCTTCACCGCGGCCGAGACCTGTCCCATGTCGGCCTTGCCGGCCAGCCGGGCTTTTACCGCGCCCATCACCTTGCCCATGTCGCCCGGGCCTTTGGCGCCGAGTTCGGCGACGATGGCCTTGACCTCGGCGGCGATCTCATCGTTCGACAGACGCGCCGGCAAGTAGGCCTGCAGCACCGTGACCTCGGCCTTTTCCTTGTCGGCAAGGTCCTGGCGCCCGGCTTTCTCGAACGCCTCGATGCTGTCCTTGCGCTGCTTGAGCATCTTGTCCACGATGCCGATCACCGCCACGTCGTCCAGCTCCACGCGCTCGTCCACTTCCTTCTGCTTCATGGCAGCCGTGAGCAGGCGGATGGTGCCCAGGCGCTCGGTCTCGCGGGCGCGCATGGCGGCCTTCATGTCCTCGGTGATGCGTTCTTTCAGGGTCATGGTTTTCTCGCTTGGGGTGAACGGAAACAACAAAGCCCGCATGAGTTTCCCCAGGCGGGCTTGGTCCCAATGGCAGGCCGGGGGCCTGCCGCAAACTCAGAAGAGTTTCTTGGGCAGCTGCATGCTGCGAACGCGCTTGTAGTGGCGCTTGACGGCCGCGGCCTTCTTGCGCTTGCGCTCGGCAGTGGGCTTCTCGTAGAACTCGCGGGCGCGCAGTTCGGTCAGCAGGCCCAGTTTTTCGATCGTTCGCTTGAAGCGGCGCAGCGCCACGTCGAACGGTTCGTTTTCCTTAACTCGGATCATCGTCATCGGCTATCGATTCCAAAATATGTGCAGTCGAAGGGAGCTTGGGGAAGATCGAGGCCCGAACGCCGAGGACTGCGGGTGTTCCCCAACTGATGGTGATCGGCCGTTGGGGGGTTTGCCAGCAAAGCCCGTCATTATAGCGGCACGCGGGGCCAGGGCAAGCGCAGGGCCTTGCGGGACCGGTTGCGCTAGTTGCCGGGCGCTGCCATCCCATGGGCACAGGCGTAAGCGCTGGCCCAGGCCCACTGGAAGTTGTAGCCGCCGAGCCAGCCCGTCACGTCAGCGGCCTCGCCGATGAAATACAAGCCCGCCTGTTTCGATTCCATGGTTTGCGAGGACAGGTCACGCGTATCCACCCCGCCGGCGGTCACCTCGGCCTTCCGATAACCCTCGGTGCCCGACGGGGTCACAGCCCAGTGGGCGAGGCTCTGGGCCAGCGCGGCGAGGCCCTTGTCGCTGCTCTCGCTAATCGGCCGTTGCCACCCGGGGTCCTGCAGCACCCACGCCTCGGCCAGGCGCGAGGGCAGCAATCCGGCAAGCACATTGCCGATGAGCTTGCGCGAGGTGGCCTTGGCCTGCAACAGCTCGGGGTACAGGTCCACGCCGGGCGCCAAGTCGATGCGAACCGGCTGGCCCTCGCGCCAGTAACTGGAAATCTGCAGCACCGCGGGTCCGCTCAGGCCACGGTGGGTGAACAGCAGGTCTTCATTGAAGACGACGCGGCCTTTTTTCTCGCCGGTTTCGATCGCCACCGGCAGGGACAGGCCTGCCAGATGCGCGTAGCGCGCCCATGCCGCGCCATCGAAGGTCAGGGGCACGAGGGCGGGCCGGGGTTCGACGATACGCAGGCCGAATTGCCGGGCGATGCGATACGCGAAGTCGGTCGCGCCAATCTTGGGGATGGACAAGCCGCCAGCGGCGACGACGACGCGCCTTGCTTGCACCGTGCCCCGGTCCGTTTCGAGGCGATAGCGCGGGGCGGGCGCACCGCCGGTGGACTCGCCTGGTTCGATCGGCAAAGCTTCCACGCGAGTCACGGCGCAGGGCTGCCACCGCGTGACGCCGCCGGCTTCGCATTCGCGCAGCAGCATCTGGATGAAGTCCTCCGAGGAGCGATCGCCGAACAGCTGGCCCTTGTGCTTCTCGTGAAAGGGGATGCCGTGGCGTTGTACCAGCGCGATGAAATCCTGCGGGGTGTAGCGCGAGAGCGCGGAGCGGCAGAAGTTCGGGTTCTCGCCCAGAAAGTGCTTGTGCGGCGCCCGCGGATCGAGCTCACGATTGGTGAAGTTGCAGCGCCCGCCACCCGAGATGCGGATCTTCTCCGCCACCTTCTCGCTGTGATCCACCAGCAGCACCTTCAGCCCGAGCTGCCCCGCCACGCCCGCACAAAACAGCCCGGCCGCACCGGCACCGATGACAGCTGCGTCGAAGGATTCCATGGCGCCGAGTGTAGAGGTGCTCTCTGCCGCACTTTCTTCACTCCCTCCCCCTCCGGGGGAGGGCAGGGGTGGGGGCACTCCCGCCCAGTGCGAATCTCAGCCGACCCGAAACCGCGCCGGCGCGCTGCTGGCCGCCTGCACGCCGCGGATCACGTCGCCCACGACGATGATCGACGGACTGCCGAGATGCTCGCTCGCGATCGTCGTCTCCAGTTCGCCAAGCGTAGTGACCGCCTGGCGTTGGCTCGGCAGGCTGGCGCCCTGGACTATGGCCACCGGTGTGGACGCGGGCAGGGCCGTGAGCAGTTCGCGCTGGATGCGGGCCGCGCCGCCCACACCCATGTAGATCACCAAGGTCAACTTCGCGTCGCGTGCGGCGGCCGCCAGCGCGCGCCAGTCGGCGCCAACGGATCCGGCATGCGGGTGGCCCGTCACGAACACCACGCCGTGCGCGTGCTCGCGATGCGTCAAGGGCACGCCCAGCGCCGTCACCGCGGCAAGGCCGGAGGTGATGCCATTGACCACTTCCACCTCGATGCCCGCCCCACGCAGGTGCTCCACTTCTTCGCCGCCGCGCCCGAAGATGAAGGGGTCGCCGCCCTTGAGCCGCACCACGTTTTCGCCTTCACGCACCGCCATCACCATCAGCTTGTCGATGAAAGCCTGCGGCGTGCTCTTGCAACCGCCGCGCTTGCCGACCTGAACGATGCGCGCGCCGGGCGCCGCGAAGGCGACAACCTCGGCGCTGACCAGGTCATCGACGAACAGCACCGTCGCGGCCTGAATCGCTTTCACAGCCTTCAAGGTCAGCAGTTCAGGGTCGCCCGGCCCGGCGCCGACCAGCGTGCATCGGCCGTTGCCGGGCAGCGCGCCTCGGTCGTTCGCGGCAGGAGTGTCTTTTCCGGTTTTCATAGTGACTGTGCCAGTTGCAAGATGCGTTCCACCTGCAAGGCCATCGAAGCAGGGACCGGCCGATCGCCGGCCAGCACCTCTCGAATATAGACCGCCGTGCTCTGCGCATCGATCTCCTTGGGTAGATCAGGGAGATCGGTGAGCGTTCCCTTTTTCCCCTGCTCGAGCGGCACGCGCCGTCCGGCGATGAAGCCGTCCATTTGCGGCAGCCGCCGCGCATCGGCCACCACTTCGCCTTCCGTGCCGCGCAGGAGCAAGGCGGTGGCGCCCATCAGCTCGAACACCGCGGCCATCGAGATTGCGTATTCGGTGTGCGTGTAGCTGCTGACGATCACGGCGGGGCCGTCGCAGGGATTCATCAGTTTCACCAAGCTGTGCGAGGAGTTGCGCAGCCCGACGGCCATGCGCACGTCCAGCAGCCGCTTCAGTCCGGGACATAGCAGCTCGGTGGGCGCAAACGCGGCCTCGCCCGGCTGGATCGCCCGGATCGAAGGCAGTGCAGCGATGCCCAGGGCTTGCAGCACCTGCGGAACGAACACCCGGCTGGACTCCGTGGCCGTGCCATGCATCAGCACCGGAAGGCCGCGCCGGGCGACCAGCAAGGCCAGCAGTGGGGTGAGCACCGGAAGCCGGCGCGCACCGTTGTAGCTGGGCAGCACCACAAGGGGCTTGCCGCTCGCCGGCACGCGATTGAGCCGCGAGTAGGTCGCATCGATGAAACCGGCCATCTCTTCGGGCGTTTCCCCCTTGACGCGCATGGCGATGCAGAACGCGCCGATCTCCAGGTCCGTCACCGCGCCGTCGAGCACCTGGCCAAACAGGTCGGCGGCTCGCGCGCGGTCCAGCGAGCGCGCGCCTTGCTTGCCGCGGCCGATCTCCTTCAGGTAGGGAGCGATGCTCATGCGGCGATTGTCCCTGAAGCCTCATTACCCGCGGCTATTTGATGAATCTCGCTGCGTCTCGTCGCCTCAGGCGGCGCGGCGCAGCGGAGCCACCGTCGCGACCATCCTCTTGAGATCGGCCACGCACGATCCGCATCGGGTCCCGCATTTCAAGAGCGCCCGCAATGTGGACAGCCGCGCCGCGTCGTCGCCTTGCGCGGTCAAGAGGCAGGACGTGATCTCGTTCTGCCGCAACCATCCTTCCCACAACATGATGTGCAGCAAGCCGTGGAACAGCATCACGTCGGTGCCAGGCTGCAGCGGCAGGAACAGGTCGCAGGACTGTGCCGTCGCCTGAGCCGCGGCAATCCGTCAAGGACCACGGCGATGCGGTTCAACAGCCGGGCGTTGCGCATGTTGTCGGCGTCCGAGGCGAGTGTCTCGAAGCTCGCCAGCACTTCCGCTTGCAGCAGCTCGCATTGTGGGATCTGCTCCAGGCGCGCGGCGGCGAAGCGTTCGCCGCGGGATGCCAGGAAGATGTCCGAGATTCCGCGCTCGCGTTGCAGCGCGTGCGTGAATCGGCCTGTTACCGCAACCACGCTGCTGCTGGCCGCGAGTCGTTCCAGCTCGCCGATCTCGCACTGGCGCGCGGCCAGGAAGTAACTGAGTGCGGACTTCATTCAAACGCAGGCAGCAACAACCGTGCCGCGGCAGCGTGAATCGCGTCGGACTTAAACTGCCCCCATGAAAGTGCTGGGCATCGAGTCCTCCTGCGACGAGACCGGCGTGGCGCTGGTGGAGACGCGCGGCAGCGGATTGCCCGTGCTGCTTGCCGACGCGCTGCACAGCCAGATCGACATGCACCAGGCCTACGGCGGGGTGGTGCCCGAGCTCGCCAGCCGCGATCACATACGCCGCGTGCTGCCCCTGGCGGAAATGGTGCTGTCGCAGTCCGGCGCGAAGTTGGCGGACCTCGACGTGGTGGCGTACACCCGCGGGCCGGGGCTGGCCGGTGCGCTGCTGGTCGGCGCCGGCGTGGCCTGCGCACTGGGCGCGGCGTTGGGCAAGCCGGTGCTCGGGATGCACCACCTCGAGGGCCATTTGCTTTCGCCGTTTCTCAGTGCCGATCCGCCGCAGTTTCCGTTCGTCGCCTTGCTGGTGTCGGGCGGCCACACGCAGTTGATGCGCGTGGATGGCGTGGGCCGCTACCAGCTGCTCGGCGAAACCATCGACGACGCGGCCGGCGAAGCCTTCGACAAGTCGGCCAAGCTGATGGGGCTGGGTTACCCCGGCGGCCCCGCGCTGTCACTTCTTGCGCGCGAGGGCGATCCGCGCGCGTTCAAGCTGCCGCGGCCGCTGCTGCACAGCGGCAACCTGGATTTTTCTTTTGCCGGCCTGAAGACCGCCGTGCTGACCCAGGCAAAGAAGCTCGGCGAGCAGCTGGAAGCGCGCAAAGCCGACCTCGCGGCGTCAACCGAAGCTGCGATCGTGGAAGTGCTGGTGAAGAAATCGCTCGCCGCATTGGACAACACCGCCTTGCAGCGGCTGGTGGTCGCCGGTGGGGTCGGGGCGAACACGAACTTGCGCGCGCAGCTCGATGCGGCTTGTGCCCAGCGCAACGTGCGCGTGCATTATCCGGAGCTGCACCTGTGCACCGACAACGGGGCCATGATCGCCATGGCCGCCGCTATGCGGCTGCAGTCCGGCGTGCAAACGGCCACCGAGGTCTACGCTTTCGACGTCAAACCCCGGTGGCCGTTGGCTGAATTAAACGCCGCGTAGCGGCACCCAAGGACAAGGCTCGCTGCGCGAGCCTTGTTATCACCTAATTTCAATCGTCCGGGCGTTGCTCACCGGCTGCTTCTTGGCCAGCACCAGCGACAGCACGCCATTTTCCAGCTTGGCGCTGGTGGCATCGACGTCGATTTCCTGCGGCAGCTCGTAGGCGGCCTTGAGTTGCCGCTTGGCTTCGGGCTTGGTCTCGAGCCGCACGATGTTGCCTTCGATGTTGATCGAAAGCTCGTCCCGGGCGATGCCGGGCGCGTCGAGCGTCACGGTCCAGGCCTTGTCGTCCTGTTCGACATTGAAGCTGCGTGCGGCATTGGTGAAGAAGGCGTCGTTGACGAAGCGTTCGAAGCTGCGGTCAAACGAACGGAAGGCGGGCGACTGGGCGCGCGTACGAACGACGGGTGCGAAAAACATGGTCAGCTCCTTGAATGAAACGATGAGGGATGCGGTGCGGTGCGCCGCCGTCCCTTAAACTTTGCGGCTTTCGACGTGATCGCCGCATGGCTTGCATCTGCGACCGCGCCGTCGGAATTCAAGGGAGCGGCCGCTGTGAAAAATCTCCGTCGGGAGGTCTTGAAATTGCTGGGGGCATCGCTATTTGCGCCCGGCTTCGCATTGGCCCAGGGCGCGAGCGCTCCCGTGAAGATCGCCATGATCGAGGGCTTGTCCGGGGGCAATGCGAACGGCGGCGAGGCGGTGTTTCGCAACCTGGTCTGGGCGGTGGAACGCGTCAACCAGCGCGGCGCAGTCAAGACGGCCCAGGGCCCGCGCCTGCTGCAATTGGACCGCTACGACAGCAAGGGACAGATCGAGGAGGCGCTGTCCGCACTGCGTTCCGCGATCGACGACGGCGCCCAATTCATTGTGCAGGGCAATTCGTCGGCCGTGGCCGCGGCCCTCATCGAAGCGATCAACAAGCACAACGAACGCGAGCCGCAGCGGCGCGTGCTGTTCCTGAATTACTCCGCAGTGGACCCCACCCTCACCAACGAGAAGTGCAGCTTCTGGCATTTCCGTTTCGATGCGCACGCCGACATGCGAATGGCCGCGCTGATGTCGGTGCTCAAGGAGGACAAGGCGCTGAAGTCGGTGTACCTGCTGGGCCAGGACTACAGCTTCGGCCAATCGGTGCTGCGCGAGGCGCGGCGGCAGCTTGGGGCGCAGCGGCCCGACATCCGCATCGTCGGCGACGAGCTGCACCCCTTGTTGCGCATCAAGGACTTCGCCCCTTATGCCGCGAAGATCAAGGCCACCGGCGCGCAGGCGGTGATCACCGGCAATTTCAGCAACGACCTGACCTTGCTGGTGAAGGCTGCCAAGCAAGCCGGTTTCGAAGGCAGCTTCTACACCTTCTATGGCAACGCGCTGGGGGCCCCGGCGGCCATCGGCGACGCCGGCGTCGGCAAGGTGATCGCTGTGGCCGACTGGTTGCCGAACGTGCAGAGCGCGCAAAGCGAAGCCTTCTACCGCTCGTTTCGCCGGCGCTACCCTCGGCCTGCCGACGACTATGTGCACATGCGCATGCAGCTGATGATCGAGGCCCTGGCGCAAGCCATCGAGCAGGCCGGATCCAGCGATGCCGTGGCTGTCGCCAAACGGCTAGAACACGTGGTGGTCAGACTGCAAGGGCAGGGCGGTGCGATGCGCGCGGCCGATCACCAGTTCCAGCAGCCGCTGGTGGTGGGCGTGATGGAGCGCCAAGGGGCGCCGGGTGTGAAGTTCGATGTCGAAGGTTCGGGCTACGGCTTCCGGGTGGTCAAGACCATTGCGGCCGCCCAGGCCGAAATGCCGGCCAGCTGCAGGATGGATCGCCCGGGTTGATACTGGGCCACTGAAGGAGTCCCTACGATGCGCCACTCGATCCAGAACCTCGAAGAATCCAAGATCCGCGAAGTCGCCAATGCCGGCATGGGCCGCGAGGACGTCTTGGCGTTCTGGTTCGGCGAAAGCGACGAGGTCACGCCCGAATTCGTCCGGCAAGCCGCGATCGATTCGCTGCGCAGCGGCGAGACCTTCTATACGCACAACCTGGGCCTGCCCGAATTGCGTGAGGCGGTTTCGGGCTACGCGAGCAAGCTGCATGGCCAAATCAGCGCCGACCGCATCGCCATCACCTCGGGCGGGGTCAATGCGCTGATGCTGGCGGTGCAGGCACTGGTGGACGCCGGCGCTGAAGTGGTGGCGGTGACGCCGGTCTGGCCCAACCTCACCGCGCAGCCCTTGATCATGGGCGCCAGGCTCAAGCGGGTTTCGCTCAAGCCAGGGGCCGGCGCCTGGACCCTGGACCTGCAGGCTCTGCTCGACGCGATCACGCCTTCCACCCGCTTGCTGATCGTCAACGCCCCCAACAACCCGACTGGCTGGACGCTCACGCGCGCTGAGCAACAGGCCATCCTGGAGCACTGCCGCAAGACCGGCACCTGGATCCTGGCGGACGAGGTCTACGAGCGCCTGTACTACGAGCAGGCGGACAACAGCTGCGCGCCCAGCTTCCTCGACATCGCGTCAGAGGATGACCGCCTGGTGGTCGCGCACAGCTTTTCAAAGAGCTTTCTCATGACCGGCTGGCGGCTGGGTTGGCTGGTGATGCCCGCGTCCATGACGCACCACATGGGCAAGCTGATCGAATTCAACACGTCGTGCGCGAGCGTTTTCACGCAGCGCGCCGCCATCGCCGCCGTCAACAGAACGGATGAGGTGACGCCCCGGGTCGTCGCGCACCTGAAGACTTGCCGCGACACCCTGGTGCCGATGCTGCAAGCGTTGCCGAGGGTTGAATTGCAGGCGGCCAAGGGTGGGATGTACGCTTTTTTCCAACTCGACGGATTCGACGATTCGCTGATGGTGGCGAAGCGGCTGGTCGCCGAAGCCGGCTTGGGCCTCGCGCCGGGCAATGCCTTCGCGCCCGAGGCCCAAGGGTGGCTGCGCTGGTGCTTCGCCTCGAAGGACCTTGCCCGCCTGGGGCAGGGGGTGGAACGGCTGGAGGGCTGGTTGCGCGCGCAAAGCTGAGACGGCGTTTGCGCCACGGATGTGCTGGACTTGGGGTTTTCAGCGGGCAAACCGCCCCCCGCAGTTGCGTTGCGCATGGGAAAATTTCCGCTCAACGACCCGACCACCATGACCCCATCATCACCGGATCCCAGCAGTGTTCCCGGCCACGCCCCCTGCCGTTTCTGCGGCTCGGCCTTGCGCCATACCTTCACCGACCTGGGCATGTCGCCGCCGTGCGAAAGCTTTCTGTCGGCGGCGCAGCTCAACCGGATGGAAGCCTTCTATCCCTTGCACGTGTTCGTCTGCGAGCAGTGCTTCCTTGTGCAACTGCAGGAATACATCAGTCCGGAAAACATCTTCGCCGAGTACGCGTACTTCTCTTCGTTTTCGGACAGCTGGCTGGCCCATGCCAAGGCCTACACCGAGGCCATGGCCAAGCGCTTCCGGCTGAGCGCCGATAGCCTGGTGGTGGAACTGGCGAGCAACGACGGCTACCTGCTGCAGTACTTCATGAAGCAGGGCATTCCGGTGCTGGGCATCGAACCGGCCGCCAACGTGGCCGAGGCGGCGGTGCGCAAGGGCGTGCCCACACGGGTGGAATTCTTCGACCAGGACCTGGCGGCAAAGATGGTGCGCGAGGGCACGCGCGCCGACCTCATCGCGGGCAACAACGTGCTCGCCCAGGTGCCGGACCTGCGCAGTTTCGTTGCGGGCATGAAGACCCTGCTCAAGCCCACCGGCGTCATCACACTGGAGTTTCCCCACCTGATGCGCCTGATGGAGGGCAACCAGTTCGACACCATCTATCACGAGCACTTCTCGTACTTCTCCTTTCTCACGACGTGCAGGATCCTCGACAGCTTCGGCTTGACGGTGTTCGACGTCGAAGAGCTCTCCACGCACGGCGGGTCGCTGCGGGTCTTTGCGCGGCATGCGCAAGACACCTCGCACGCGGTGACCGAGCGGGTGGCGGAACTGGCGGCTCGGGAGGAGCATGCAGGCTTCACGCGGCTGGAAACCTATTTTTCCTTCGATGAACAGGTCAAGGAGACCAAGCGCAACATCCTCGCCTTTCTGGTGGACGCCAAGCGCGCGGGGCACTCGATCGCGGGCTACGGCGCGCCGGGGAAGGGCAATACCCTGCTGAACTATTGCGCGATCCGCACCGACTTCCTCGACTACACCGTTGACCGCAACCCGTACAAGCATGGGAAGTTCCTGCCCGGCACCCACATCCCGATTTTCGCGCCGGAGAAGATTCGGGAAACCAAGCCCGACTACGTGCTGATCCTGCCGTGGAACCTGAAGAACGAGATCCGCGAACAGCTGTCCTATATCCGCGAATGGGGCGGAAAATTCGTCGTGCCGATTCCGCGGGTGGAGGTGTTCTAGTGATCTTCAGCGAGACGGGCTTGAAGGGCGCCTTCATTCTCGATCTGGAACGGCGGGAGGACGAGCGCGGCTTTTTCGCGCGGTCCTGGTGCCGCGACGAGTTCGAGGCGCACGGGCTCAACCCGGCGCTCGCGCAATGCAATGTCTCGTTCAACCGGCGGCGGGGTACCCTGCGCGGAATGCACTATCAGGCTGATCCTTTCGCCGAAGCCAAGCTGGTGCGCTGCACGGCCGGCTCTGTGTACGACGTCATCATCGACCTGCGGCCGGGCTCGCCCACTTTCAAGCAGCACATCGGCGAAGTGCTCAGCGCCGCCAATCACCGGATGATGTACGTGCCCGAGGGCTTCGCGCACGGCTTTCAGACCCTGCAAGACGACACCGAAGTTTTCTACCAGATGTCGCAGTTCTATTCGCCGGCGCACGGGCGCGGCGTGCGCTACGACGATCCCGTGTTCGGCATCGAGTGGAAGATCGCCGACCCCGTCATGGCGGAGCGCGACCGCTCCTATCCGGACTTCACCGGATGACCGCGTCCACCGCCTCGGCCGAGCGCGCGCCTTTGCCGGCCGGGCTCGACACCGCCGCGGCAGGCGCCGCGATGCACGCGCTCATCGGCGAGCTGTACCCGATCTGCCGCAGCATCACCGGGGACGGTTTTCGCCAGACGCTGGCTCGGCTGAAGCAGGAGATCCCGCTGGAGGTGCACGAGGTCCCCAGCGGCACCGCGGTGTTCGACTGGACCGTGCCGCGTGAATGGAACATCCGCGATGCGTACGTGAAGAATTCGCGCGGGGAGCGGGTGATCGATTTCCGCCGGCACAACCTGCATGTGCTGAACTACAGCGTCCCGGTGCACAGCAGGATGTCGCTCGCGCAGTTGCGCCCGCACCTGCACACCTTGCCCGGGCATCCGGACTGGATTCCTTACCGCACCTCGTATTACCGGGAAGCCTGGGGCTTTTGCCTGGCCCATCGCGATCTCGAGCAGCTGCCCGAAGACGAGTACGAGGTCCGCATTGATTCCACACTTCAGGACGGGCACCTCAGTTACGGCGAATTTCTGGTGAAGGGGGCCTCCAGCCAGGAAGTGCTTGTTTCGTGTCACGCGTGCCATCCGTCGCTGTGCAACGACAACCTGTCGGGGCTCGCCGTGGCGGCGTTTCTGGCCAAGCGCCTGCAGGGGCAGCCGCTGCACTACTCGTACCGCTTCCTGTTCATCCCCGGCACGATAGGCTCGATCACCTGGCTCAGCTTGAATGAAGAGCGCGCGCGCAACATCGCGCACGGCCTGGTGCTCACTTGCCTGGGCGATCGGGGCGGCTTCAACTACAAGAAGAGCCGCCGAGGCGACGCGGAAATCGACGTGGCCGTGGCGCACGTTCTCGGACACGCGGACCGTCCCTTCGCCTGCGTCGATTTTTCGCCGTATGGGTACGACGAGCGTCAATACTGTTCGCCCGGATTCAACCTCGCAGTCGGCTGCCTGATGCGCAGCCAGCACGGGCAGTTTCCCGAATATCACACCTCCGCGGACAACCTCGATTTCGTCGATGCGGCGGCGCTGGGCGATTCCCTGGCGAAGATCCTTGAGGTGTTCGAGGTGCTCGAACACAACCGCACGTACCTGAACCTGAACCCGAAGTGCGAGCCGCAACTGGGCAAGCGAGGGCTTTATGCGGTGACGGGCGGCACCAACATCAAGCAAAGGGAGCTGGCGATGCTGTGGGTGCTGAACCTGTCGGACGGCAGCGCCAGCCTGCTCGACGTCGCGTGCCGGTCCGGATTGCCGTTCGCGGCCGTTCGTGAGGCGGCCGATCTGCTGCTGCGCCACGACCTGCTGGCGCCCGTCCCGCAACGCGGAGCGATCGCGGTCGGCCGCTCATGAAAGCGTTGGACCAGCAAGTTGCCGTGATCACCGGCGCCAGCAGCGGCATCGGCCGGGCGCTGGCGCTCGAACTGGCGACGCATGGCGCGAACGTGTGCCTGGTCGGGCGCCAACTGGAAACGCTGGAAGTGGTAGCCGCCCTGGCCAGAGGAAAAGGCTCGCAGGCCTATTGCTATCGGGCCGACCTGTCCGTGAGGGGGGAAGTGGACGAGCTCGTCGCGAGGATCAACCGGGAGCTTGGTTGCGTCGATGTCCTGGTTCATTGCGCCGCGGTGATAGCGCAGGGGCCCGTTCAAAGCACGTCGCCCGAGCAACTCGATCTGCACTACCAGACCAACCTGCGCGCACCGTACGTGCTCACGCAAGGCCTCTTGCCCGCGCTCAAGGCGCGCCAGGGACAAGTGCTGTTCGTGAATTCGAGCGCCGGCCTGGGCGCGAGGGCCAATGTCGCGCAATACGCGGCCAGCAAGCATGCGCTCAAGGCCCTGGCGGACAGTCTGCGCGAGGAAGTGAACCCTGCCGGCGTGCGCGTGCTGAGTATTTTTCCGGGCCGCACCGCCACCGCCATGCAAGCCGCTGTTCATGCGGCGGAAGGCAAGCCCTACCAGCCGCAGTTGCTGATGCAACCCGATGACGTCGCGGCGCTGGCCATCCATGCCCTGACGCTGCCGCGCAGCATCGAGGTGACCGATATCAGCATGCGCCCCATGCAGAAATCATGAGGCCTGCAGGAGCGCACC
>JAQGMT010000390.1 GCA_028292185.1 Ramlibacter sp.
TGAAGCAGATCAAGGCCAACCCCGATTCGCGCCGCATCATCGTCAGCGCCTGGAACGTGGCCGACATTCCCAAGATGGCCCTGGCGCCCTGCCATGCCTTCTTCCAGTTCTATGTCGCGGACGGCAAGCTGTCCTGCCAGCTGTACCAGCGCAGCGCCGATATCTTCCTGGGTGTGCCTTTCAACATCGCGAGCTATGCGCTCCTCACGCACATGATCGCGCAGCAATGCGACCTGGCCGTGGGCGACTTCATCTGGACCGGCGGCGATTGCCACATCTACAGCAACCACCATGAGCAGGTCGAACTGCAACTCGGTCGCGCGCCCTACCCGTATCCGATGCTCAACATCAAGCGCAAGCCGGCCTCGATCTTCGAATACGAGTTCGAGGACTTCGAGATGCAGGACTACCAATGTCACGCCGCGATCAAGGCGCCCGTCGCGGTCTGAGGCCATGAAGCTCGGCCTGATCTACGCGCGCGCCCGCAATGGGGTGATCGGCAAAAACGGCGGCCTGCCCTGGCATCTTCCAGAAGACCTCGCGCATTTCAAGCGGCTGACCCTCGGCTGCCCGGTGATCATGGGCCGCAAGACCTGGGATTCCCTGCCGCCGCGGTTCCGGCCCCTTCCGGGGCGCCTGAACATCGTGGTGACGCGGCAATCCGGCTGGAAAGCGGACGGCGCCAGCATCGCGTCTTCATTGCCGCAGGCGCTGCGCCTGGCCGAGGGACAGCCGCTCGCGTGGCTCATTGGCGGCGCGGAATTGTTCGCGCAGGCGCTGCCGCTGGCCTACGTCGCGGAGGTGACCGAGATCGACGCTGAATTCGACGGTGACGTTTTCGCGCCGCAACTCGGGGCCGGGTGGAAGGAATATGCACGCGAAAGACATACTGCAGCCACCGGAATCCCGTACAGTTTCGTGACTTACCAGAACACCCCCCGAGGAGATTGATATGTCAGGAGCAGGATTCCACGTTCACGCCCCGCACGAGCACGAAATGGAGCATGCCATCGAGCACGCGGGCGAGCACCCGGCGGCGGGCCACGGCAACATGGTCAACCAGATTGCGATGGTCACCGCCGTGATCGCCACCGTGGGCGCCATCTTCTCCTACATGGGCGGCGCCACCCAGGCCAATGCCGGCCTGTTGAAGAACGACGCGGCGATCAGGAAGACCGAAGCGTCGAACCAGTGGAATTACTTCCAGGCCAAGAGCACCAAGCAATCGCTCGCCGAAGTCTCGCGCGACTTGGCGCCCGCTGACAGGCAGGCCTTCTACCAGGCCAAGATCGACCGGTACGAGAAGGAAAAAAACGAGATCAAGACGGAAGCCGAGAAGATAGAGGCCGCCGCCAAAGAGGCCGACAGGCAAAGTGAAGTGCAGATGCACCAGCACCACCGCTGGGCGCAGGCCACCACCGTGCTGCAGGTGTCCATCGCGCTCGCCGCCATTGCATTGCTGACCCGCAAGAAGTGGCTGGAGTGGGCGATGTTCGGCGTCGCGGGCGTGGGCGTGGCGGTCGGGGCGCTGGCCATGCTGCACATCTGAGCGCAACTCGCACCGAAAAAAAAGGAGACCTCATGAAGAGTTGTCTGCAGTTCGGCCGCGCATTGCGCTGCTTGACCGCCCTCGTGTTCGCTGCCGCGCAGTTCGCGGCGCCCGCGTCGGCGCACGCACCCAACGAGCCACCGCACCAGCTCTTCTCCTTGGGCGACCTCAAGCTCGAAAGCGGCCAGGTCATCCGCGACTTCTCGATTTCCTACGTCACGCACGGGACCCTCAACGCCGATAAATCGAACGCGGTCCTGATGGTCACGGCGATCGGAGGCAACCACCATCGCATCGATTACCTGATCGGCCCGGGCCGGGCGCTCGACCCGGCGAAGTATTTCATCATCTGCACCGACGCGATCGGCAACGGCCTGACCACCTCGCCGTCGAACAGCAAGACGCAGACGCGCATGCAGTTCCCGCGCTTCAACATGCGGGACATGGTGAATTCGCAGCAGCGCCTCGTCACCGAGAAATTCGGCATCAAGAAGCTGGTGACGGTGATCGGCGCATCGATGGGCGGCATGCAGGCGCTGCAGTGGGGCGTGAGCTATCCCGACATGACGGCCAGCATCGTTCCCATCATTCCGCTCGGACGCACGCCCGCGTGGACCACCGGTGTGCTGGAGATGCTGCGGCAGACCATCATGGCCGATCCGCGCTGGAACGGCGGAAATTACGCCGCGGATGCGCCGCCGGAACAAGGCATGCGGCTCTGGTCGGGCTGGTTGTCGGGCGTCATCACCCGCACGCCGGGCTTCCAGGAGTACCTGTACCCGAAAGCGTCCGACGCGGTCGGCTTCCTCAAGGGCGTGGAAGATGGCGGCTGGAAGCGCATGGATGCCAACGACTGGATCTACCAGAGCTGGGCCTATGACGATCACAACCTGGGCACCAGCGCCGGATTCAATGGCGACTACCACCGTGCGCTGAAGGCCATCAAGGCCAAGACCCTGATCCTCGCGGGCACCGGTGACCTCCTGAATCCGGAGTACGAGGCGCAGGAGGCTGCGCACTACATCCCCGACATCCGGTACGTGGCGATCAACGCGCAGCGCCCGATGGGCCACGTGTCCGGCGGGGGCATCAGCGCACCGGAAAACGAACGGCAGAATCAGGAAATCGCCGCCTTCCTCGCATCTGTCAAGTGAGTCTGGACGCACGAAGCACGCCGCGCGTGCCGCTTGCGACTGCCAGCGCTACGTCATGAAGATCACCACCTGGAACGTCAACTCGCTCACCGCGCGCCTGCAGCACGTGCTGGACTGGACCGCGGCCAACCCGGTGGACGTGCTGTGCCTGCAGGAGCTCAAGCTCACCGACGACAAGTTCCCGCTGGACGCGTTGCGATCGGCAGGCTACGAGCACTGCGCGGTGTTCGGCCAGAAGACCTACAACGGCGTCGCTATCATGAGCCGGGCGCCGCTGCGGGACATCGTCAAGAACATCGTGGGTTTCGCGGACGAGCATTCGCGTGTCATCGCCGCCTCGCTGGACAGCCCCTCGGGCGAATTGCGCGTGGTCAACGGCTACTTCGTTAACGGCCAGGCGCCGGGAAGCGAAAAATTCGAATACAAGATGAGCTGGTTGCGCGGCTTGCGCGACTATGTTCGCGAGGAACTGGCAGCGCATCCGCGCCTGGTGCTGCTGGGCGACTTCAACATCGCGCCGGAAGACCGCGACTCGTTCGACCCCGACGGCCTGCGCGAGACGATCCATCACACCACCGAAGAGCGCGACCACTTTCGCAAGCTGGTGGAGCTGGGCTTGTGCGACAGCTTCCGGATGTTCGAGCAGCCCGAGAAAAGCTACAGCTGGTGGGATTACCGCATGCTGGGCTACCAGAAGAACCGCGGCCTTCGCATCGACCATATCCTGGTCAGCGATGTGTTGAAACCCGAGGTGAAAGGCTGCAGCATCGACCGCGTGCCCCGCAAGTGGAAGCAGCCGAGCGATCACGCGCCGGTGACGGTGGAACTCTGAAGTGGAGGTTTCTCCTTCCCCTGGGAATTCTCCTTCCCCCTCTGGGGGAAGGTTGGGATGGGGGCTCGCGTCCGCCGAGAAGCCCCCATCCCTGCCCTCCCCCGCAGGGGGAGGGAGAAATTCAATTCACTCGAGTCCGAGTTCCTGGATCTTGCGCGTGATCGTATTGCGGCCGATCCCCAGCTTCTGCGCCGCTTCGATGCGGCGTCCGCGGGTGTTGGCCAGCGCGGTGAGGATCAGCCGCGACTCGAAGCGCTTGGTCAGTTCTTCCCAGACGTCTTGCCGGCCGCT
>JAQGMT010000406.1 GCA_028292185.1 Ramlibacter sp.
ACGTGCTGATCACTTTCGAATCCGAAGTGGAGTCTGTGAACAAGGAGTTCGGCGCCAACAAGGTCGACGTCGTGTATCCCTCGATCAGCATCATCGCGGAGAACCCCGTCGCGGTGGTCGAGCGTACCGTCGCGAAGAAAGGCACCGCCGATCTGGCCAAGGCTTACCTTAACTTCCTCTACACGGAAGAAGGGCAGGAGATCGCCGCCAAGCATTCGATCCGCCCGCAGAATCCCGCGGTGCTCAAGAAGTACGCCAGCACCTTCAAGCCGATCAAGCTGTTCACGGTGCAGGAGCTGTTCGGCTCGCTCGGCGAAGCGCAGAAGGTGCACTTCAACGACGGCGGCCAGTTCGACAAGATCTACACGGTCAAGTAATCAGATGAGCGACGCCGGGCCGCCCCAAGGCGCGAAGGCCCCCTCGGGGGGCAGCGCAGTACACGCAGTGACAAGCGTGGGGGCAACATGACTGCTGCGACGTTGGGCGTGCCGCTGCCGGGCGCGGCGGCGCCGTCGCGGGGCGGCAGCAAGAAAGTGTTGCCCGGCTTCAACCTGACGCTGGGCTACACGCTGCTGTACCTCAGCCTCATTGTCCTGATCCCGCTCTCGGCGCTCGTCTTCAAGACGTTCACCCTCACCGGCGCCCAGTTTTGGGCCGCCATCGCGTCGCCACGGGTGCTCGCCTCCTACCGGCTCACCTTCGGCGCCTCACTGATCGCCGCCACGGTCAATGCGGTGTTCGGGCTGCTGGTCGCGTGGGTGCTGGTGCGCTACAACTTTCCAGGCAAGAAGATTGTTGACGCCCTGGTGGACCTGCCGTTCGCGCTGCCCACGGCCGTGGCCGGGATCGCGCTCACGGCGCTGCTGGCCGGCAACGGCTGGCTCGGCCAGTATCTGGAGCCGCTGGGCATCAAGCTGGCATTCAATCGCAACGGGGTCGTGATCGCGCTGATCTTCATCGGCTTGCCCTTCGTGGTGCGCACGGTGCAACCGGTGCTGGAGGACAACGAACGCGAACTCGAAGAAGCGGCGATGTGCCTGGGGGCCAACCGCTGGCAGACCTTCATCCACGTGATCTTCCCCGCCGTGGCGCCGGCCTTGCTCACCGGATTCGCGATGGCCTTTGCCCGCGCCATCGGCGAATACGGGTCGGTCATCTTCATCGCGGGCAACGTCCCCATGGTTTCGGAGATCACGCCGCTGGTCATCATCGGCAAGCTCGAACAATACGACTATGCGGGCGCCACCGCAGTGGCCACGGTGATGCTGGTGATGTCCTTCGTGCTGCTGCTGGTGATCAACGGGCTGCAGGGCTGGCAGCGCCGGCGCTCGGGGGGAACATGAGCCGCAGGGCCGCTCCCGAGGCGAATACCGCAGCGCGCGGCGCGGAGGCTTGCCGATGAGCGATCTGACCAAGAAGCGCGTCGTCACCACCGAAGCGCCCTGGGTGCGCTACACGCTGACGGGCGTGGCGCTCGCGTTCATCCTGCTGTTCCTGGTGCTGCCGCTGGCGGCGGTGTTCGCCGAGGCCTCGCGCAAGGGGCTCGAGGCGTTCATGCAAGCGCTGCGCGAGCCGGACGCGTGGTCGGCGATCAAGCTCACGCTCATCACCGCGGCGATCGCGGTGCCGATGAACCTGGTGTTTGGCGTCGCGGCGGCCTGGTGCATCGCGAAGTACGATTTTCGCGGCAAGGCTTTTCTCACCACGCTGGTCGACCTGCCATTTTCCGTGTCGCCGGTCGTGGCCGGCCTGATCTACGTGCTGATGTTCGGCGCCCAAGGCTGGTTCGGCCCCTGGCTCGCCGCGCACGACATCAAGATCGTGTTTGCCGTGCCCGGCATCATCCTGGCCACGATCTTCGTCACCTTTCCGTTCATCGCGCGCGAGCTCATTCCGCTGATGCAGGCGCAGGGCAACGACGAGGAACAGGCCGCCATCGTGCTGGGCGCGAATGGCTGGCAAACCTTCTGGCACGTGACGCTTCCCAACATCAAGTGGGGCCTCATCTACGGCGTGATCCTGTGCAACGCGCGCGCCATGGGCGAGTTCGGCGCCGTGTCCGTGGTCTCCGGGCACATCCGGGGGCAGACCAACACGATGCCGCTGCACGTGGAGATTCTCTACAACGAATATCAGTCGGTCGCCGCGTTCGCGGTGGCGTCGCTGCTGGCCTTGCTGGCGCTGGTCACGCTGGCGATCAAGTCGGTGGTGCAGTGGCGCCACGAGCGCGAGATGAAGGCCGCGGCGGACATCCCGCCCGAGCGGCCGCCTGCATTGAAGGAAGCCATATGAGCATTGAGGTTCGCAACGTCAGCAAGAAATTCGGCGAGTTCCACGCGTTGCGCGACGTCTCGCTGGACATCGCTTCGGGCGAGCTGATCGCCTTGCTCGGCCCTTCGGGCTGTGGCAAGACGACGCTGCTGCGCATCATCGCCGGGCTGGAAACCGCTGACGCCGGAAGCATCCTGTTTTCCGGCGAAGACACCACCGAGCTGCACGTGCGCGAGCGCCAGGTGGGCTTCGTGTTCCAGCATTACGCGCTGTTCCGGCACATGACGGTGTTCGAGAACGTCGCCTTCGGTTTGCGCGTCAAGCCGCGCGGGCAGCGTCCCAGCGAGACGGAAATCAAGAAGAAGGTGCACGACCTGCTGAACCTGGTGCAACTGGACTGGCTGGCTGACCGCTTTCCTTCGCAGCTGTCCGGCGGCCAGCGCCAGCGCATTGCCTTGGCCCGCGCCCTGGCCGTCGAGCCCAAGGTCCTCTTGCTGGACGAACCGTTCGGCGCACTCGATGCGAAAGTGCGCAAGGAACTGCGGCGCTGGTTGCGCCGGCTGCACGACGAGCTGCACGTCACCAGTATCTTCGTGACGCACGACCAGGAAGAGGCGCTGGAAGTGGCGGACCGGGTGGTGCTGATGAACTCGGGCAAGGTGGAACAGGTGGGCTCGCCGCAGCAGGTATGGGACCATCCGGCCAGCCCCTTCGTGTATGGCTTTCTCGGCGACGTGAACCTGTTTCACGGCCGCGCCCACGAGGGCGAGGTGCTGCTCGAAGGCATGCACCTGAAGTCCCCGCAGCACGCCGATGCGCAGAACGCCAAGGCTTTCGCCTATGTGCGGCCGCACGACCTGGACGTACGGCGCTATGCGGCGGGGCAGGGTCTCGACGCGGCAGGGCGCCCGCGCGGGATTGTGGTGCAATTGAGCCGGGCCATCGTCGTAGGCCCCATTGCGCGCCTGGAACTAATCCCGGTGGACGACAACAAACCTGCGGGTGCCGGCGAAGACCTGGTGTCGCAGGACTCGATCATCGAGGCCCAGATTCCCGCGCAGCAGTACCGGGACATGGGGTTTCGCGAGGGCGAGACACTGGTGGTGACGCCGCGCCGCGCCCGCGTGTTCGTGGAAGGCGCCGCCGCAGGAGCGGAGGCGGGAGAAACATATCTTGATGGACTGGTTTGAAACCGCGCCGCACCGGGTGCTCGCATTGGTCAGCGCTGCTTGCGTGGCGCTGCTCGCCTTCGGCCTGTACCTGCAGCACGTGGTCGGGCTCGAGCCTTGCCCGATGTGCATCGTGCAGCGCTATGCGCTGGTGCTTGTGGCCATCGTCGCGGGTGTCAGCGCCATCGCCCGCAGCCGCGGCCCCCTGATCGCCGGCAGCGCTCTGGTGCTGCTGCTCTGCGGCTTCGGCGCATTCGTGGCGGCGCGACAGAGCTGGTTGCAGTGGAACCCGCCGGAGGTCGCCTCGTGCGGACGTGACTTCTACGGGATGATCGAGAACTTCCCGCTGCAACGCGCGATACCGATGATCTTCAAGGGCGGCGGCGATTGTGCCAAGGTGGACTGGACTTTCCTGGGCGGCTCCATCGCCAACTGGTCGTTCGTCGCCTTCTGCTTCTTCGCTCTCGTCGCGCTGGTGCTCATCGTGAAGCTCGCGCGCCGCAGCCAGACCGAGCCGTCATACGCCTGACGGGTAGGTTTCAGCGGCCTCTCGGTTGGTCCACACGCGGCCCTTGTCCAGCGGCTCGAGCGCCTGCGTTTCATCGATGTGGATGATCGCGTCGAACTGGTCCGGCAGGCGCGTATGGAAGTAGTGGCTCTGCCGCTCGGTTTCCGGCCGGTAGATGACGCCGATGGCGCGCTGCAGCCGGCGCTCATTGGCGAGCTCCCGCAGTGAGGGGTTGCCGCGCAGCGCCAGCACGAAGTGCGCTTCGCCGGTCCGGTGAAACACGTCTTCCCAGCTGCCCGCAAGCCCTTCGCGCACCTGTTTGTGCTGCGGCGGCTCGTCCCAGTCGCTCGCGGCAGTGACCCAGCCGTGGTGCGTGCTGAATCCGATCAGCACCGCCTGGCTGGCGTAGCGGTCGCGCACCAGTTGGCCGACGTTCCATTCGCCCTCATCGCCCATCTCCGTCGCACTCGCATCACCCAGGTGCGAGTTGTGCGCCCAGACCGCGATGCGCGGGGAATGGCCGCCGACGCTCAGGTGCCGGTCGAGCGCCTGCAGCGTCTCGACCATGTGGCTGTCACGCAGGTTCCATGAGGACACACGGCCGTGGAACATGGTGCGGTAGTACTCCTCGGCGTTGCGCACCAGGCGCGCGTTCTGCGTCGCGAAGAACGCCTCGTCGCGTTCCAGCCCCGGGGCCGGCGGCTGGTTGGTCATCAGCCGGTTCATCTCGCGCAGTTGCTGCACCGCTTCGTCCTCGCAACTCGCCGAGAGGCCGAAGCTGGCGCCATAGCCGTAGGTCTGGCTGTCCTCCCGCGCATGGTCGAAACAGGCATACCGGGCGCGCGCCTGCCGGGCCGCCTCGGGATCGGTGCGGTCCAGGTAAGCCAGCACCGCCTGCGCCGACGTGAACAGGCTGTACAAATCGATGCCATAGAAGCCGACCTGCTCCTGCCGCCCGCGGCCGCGGTTGTACTCGCGCAGCCACTCGAGGAAGTCTCGCACTTCGGTATTGCGCCACATCCACGAGGGAAAGCGCTGGAAGCCGGCCAGCGCGGCGCTCGCGTCGGCATCGTCGGACAGCCCGCGCACATAGCGGTTCACACGCCAGGCATCGGGCCAGTCCGCCTCCACCGCGATGGCGGTGAAGTGCTGCTCGGTGATCAGGCGCCTGGTGATGGCGATGCGCTCGCGATAGAAATCCTGCGTGCCGTGGGAGGCTTCGCCCAGCAAAACCAGGCGGGCATCGCCGATCAGGCGCAGCAAGGGGTCGTAGTCGGCCGGGTTGGCGTGGACAGGGTGCAGGTGCGTGTGCAGCGCATCGAGCAATTCGCTGTCGGCCAGTGTGCGCTCGAAAGGGCGCGTCGCCATGGTCGGGTGCTCCGGTCGGTCGGGTACGTCGAGGCAAGGCGCCTCAATGGACGAACAAGCTGTGTTCGCGCTGCGCTTCGTCCAACAGGGCGCGCACCTCCTGGTCGGTGGCCTGGGGAAAGTCGCGGTACCACAGGCCCACGGCGCGAAACGGCTGGGGCGTCGCGGCACAGATCACTTCGTCCGCTTCACCGCGCAGCTCTTGGCAGGTCTCCCGGTCGCCGACCGGAACCGCAACGACAATCTGCGCTGGGCGCAGTTTCCGCACGGCCGCGACGGCGGCCCTCATTGTGGCCCCGGTGGCAAGGCCGTCATCGACGACGATCACGCAGCGACCCGCGATAGCGGCGGCGGGCTTGCCATTGCGGTACAGGGTTTCCCTTCGCGTCAGCTCATGTTCTTCGCGGGCGATGATGGCCGCGAGGGCTTCGCGCGACACCCACTTGCGCGGCCCCGGGTTCATCACTCGCACGCCGCCGCTGGCGATGGCCCCCATCGCGTATTCCTCATGACCCGGAAGGCCCAGCTTGCGCACCACGAAGACGTCCAGCGGCGCCTGCAGCGACTGGGCGACTTCGAAGCCGACCGCCACGCCGCCGCGCGGCAAGGCCAGCACGATCAGGTTCTCGCGCCCGCGAAAAGGCTCCAGCAGTTCCGACAGCACCCGGCCGGCTTCGCGGCGGTCGGCGAACGGCAGCCGCGGTTCCCCGGTTCCGCTCATGTCTCGTGCTCCGCGGTCGCCATGTGCTTGGCAAACCAGGAAGCCGCCGCGTGCCCGACCTGCTCGAGCGCCCCTCGCTCTTCGAACAGATGCGTTGCGCCGGGAATGACCTCCAGCCGCTTGTGGCAGCGCAGCCGCTGGAAGGCTTCCTGATTGAGTTCGATGACCGTGTGATCGGCTCCTCCCACGATCAGCAGCGTGGGCGCGGTGACCGCATCGAGCGCGGCCGGACCGGCCAGGTCGGGGCGGCCGCCGCGCGAGACGACGGCGGCGATGCGGTCTCCGAGACGGGCTGCGGCAATCAGCGCGGCCGCGCTGCCGGTGCTCGCGCCGAAGTAGCCGATGGGAAAATCCTTCAGCTCAGGCTGGGCGGCAAGCCATTGCGTCGCGTCGTGCATGCGGTGCGTCAGCAAGGCGATGTCGAAGCGATGCACGCGCGTGCTCAGGTCCAGCTGCTCCTCTTCGACGGTGAGCAGGTCGAACAACAGTGTCGCGATGCCTGCCTGCTGCAGGCTGCGGGCCACCTGGCGATTGCGCGCGCTATGGCGTCCGCTGCCGCTGCCATGCGCGAACAGCACCACGCCGCCGAAGCCGGGCGGCAGCACGAGGTCCCCGTAAAGGCGCGCGTCGCCCGAGGGAATGCGCACCTCTCGCGCCGTTGTCAGAGTTGAATGGGTCACTGCAAAGTCCTGCCAGGCTCCAAGCTAGACCTTGGAGCGCGTGCCGGATGTCGGACCAGCGCGCTTCGCGTGTAGGAGAGCCGGGATGGGGGCCCGAGCTCAGGCGTTGCCCGGCCGGCCGAGCCGGCTCAAACCAGCTTCTTGACGAACACCAGGCTCTTGCGGTCCCAGTTGTACTTGCGTTTGCGGCCTTCGGGCAGCCAGTCGGCATCGACCTGCACGAAGCCGCGCTTGAGGAACCAGTGCATCGTGCGGGTGGTGAGCACGAAAATGCTTTCCAGGCCCATGGCGCGGGCGCGTTGCTCCACGCGCTTGAGGATCTTTTCGCCGTCGCCCTGTCCCTGGGTTTGCGGCGAGACCGTCAGCGCCGCCATCTCGCCGGTGCGGGCTTCGGGGTACGGGTACA
>JAQGMT010000435.1 GCA_028292185.1 Ramlibacter sp.
GTCTGGGCGCCGGTGGACAGCAGTTCCTTGACTTGGCCCAGCGACTGGCCTTCACGATTGACGACTTCCAGGCCGATCAGGTCGACCCAATAGAACTCGTCTTCCGCGGCCGTGGGGAAGCTGGAACGCGCGATGAAGATGCGCGCACCTTTCAAGGCTTCCGCGGCGCTGCGATCGTCCACGTCCTGCGCGCTGGCGACCACGGTGCCCGAGTGCTCCTTCGCTTCGCGCACGCGCAGCAGCACCGTCCCCGAGAAGGTCTTGACGCCCCTTTCGGTGGGCAGCAGGTACCAGCGCTTGGAAGAAAAAAGCGCTTCCGGGGAAGCGCTGTGGGGCAGGACCTTGAACCAGCCCTTGATGCCCCAGGCATCGGCGATGCGCCCGACTTCGATCGCGTCCGCGGGCAGTTCCGCAGGCTCGAGGCCGGGAATCACGTCAAGCGGCTACGGGGCTCTTCGCCGCGGCCTGCTTGAGCAGGCGTTCGACCGTGGGCGAAGCCTGCGCGCCGACACCGCGCCAGTACGTCAGGCGGTCCTGCGCGATGCGGATGCTTTCCTCGTTGTCCTTGGCGATCGGGTTGTAGAAACCCAGGCGCTCGATGAAGCGGCCGTCGCGGCGGGTGCGCTTGTCGGCAACCACGATGTTGAAGAACGGGCGGGCCTTGGCGCCGCCGCGGGAGAGTCGAATGACGACCATGATTTATCCTAGGGTGGGGAGGGAAAAATATCCCCCGAATCTTTCCAGCGTTGAGACACGCGCAATGGCCACCCGGCCAGCGACACGCTGTAGAGCCCGCAATTATAACGTGAGGCGCTATATGAGCACCATCCGCCCCAGCCGCGACCCCGACCTGCCCGCGATCACCGCGATTTACGCCCATCACGTGCTCACCGGAACCGGCACGTTCGAAACGGTGCCTCCCACCCTCGAGGACATGACGGCGCGGCGTGCCGACGTGCTGGCCAAAGGCTTGCCCTTCCTGGTTGCGGCCGATGGCGAGCGGGTACTGGGCTACGCCTATTGCCAATGGTTCAAGCCGAGGCCCGCCTACCGCTTTTCAGCCGAAGACTCCATCTACCTGCACCCCGACGCCAGCGGCCAGGGCCTGGGCAAGGACTTGCTCAGCGCGCTGTGCAGGCAAGCCGAGCAAGCCGGCATCCGCAAACTGATCGCGGTGATCGGCGATTCGGCAAATGCAGCGTCGGTTGGTGTACACCGCAGCCTGGGCTTCGAAAACGTCGGCGTGCTGAAGGCCTGCGGCTGGAAATTCGGCAAATGGCTGGACGTCGTGCTCATGGACAAGCGCCTGGGCGAAGCCGACCTGACGCCGCCCTCCCCCACCCACAACGCGCCGGCAGCGGCACCCCAATGAAAAACAAGACTTTCGCGGCCTGGCTGGCCTTCCTCGGCGGGCCCTTGGGACTGCATCGCTTTTACCTGAACGGATTTTCCGACGCAGTGGGATGGGCGCTTCCCATCCCCACCGCGCTCGGCCTGTATGGCGTCGAGCGGGTGCAGCGCTACGGGCTGGACGATCCCTGGAGCTGGGTGCTGATCCCGCTGCTGGGCTTCACGATCGCGGGCTGCGCGTTGATGGCCATCGTCTACGGATTGATGACGCGCGAGAAGTGGAATGCCCGCTTCAACCGATCGAGCAGTGAAGATGCCGCCGCGGGCGCAACCGGCTGGCTCACCATCGCAGCGGTTGCCTTGGCGCTGCTGGTCGGCACGGGAGTGCTGATGGCGAGCATCGCCTTCAGCTTCCAGCACTACTTCGAATACCAGATCGAGGAAGGCCGCAAGATCTCGGAGTAGCGCCGTTCAAAAGATCTGGAGGCTCACCCAGTAGGCGATGCCGGCCACGAAGGCGCTGGCGGGAATGGTGAAGATCCAGGCCAGCACGATGTTGCCGGCCACGCCCCAGCGCACCGCGCTGGCGCGCTGGGTGGAGCCCACTCCCACGATGGCGCCGGTGATGGTGTGCGTGGTGGAAACGGGAATGCCCAGTGCCGAAGCGAGGAACAAGGTGAGCGCACCGCCGGCTTCCGCGCAAAAGCCATGCACCGGCTTGAGCTTGGTGATGCGCTGGCCCATGGTCTTGACGATGCGCCAGCCGCCGAACATGGTGCCCAGGCCGATCGCCACATAGCAGCTGAGAATGACCCAGACAGGCGGCGACTGGTCGGCAGCCGAGATGGAGCCCGCCGAAATCAGCAGCAGCCAGATGATGCCGATGGTCTTTTGCGCGTCGTTGCCGCCGTGGCCCAGGCTGTAGGCACCGGCCGAGATCAACTGCAGCCGGCGGAACCAGCGGTCCACCCGGGCCGGAGTCGAGCGGCGAAAGATCTGCGACACCGCCACCATCATCAGCGAGCCCAGCACGAAGCCCAGCACGGGCGACAGGAAAATCCACAGCACGGTCTTCCAGATGCCGCTGGCGACCAACTGCCCGGCGCCGGCCTTGGCCAGCACCGCGCCGACGATGCCGCCGATCAGCGCGTGCGACGAACTGCTGGGGATGCCGTAGTACCACGTCAGCAC
>JAQGMT010000003.1 GCA_028292185.1 Ramlibacter sp.
TTGTAGGCCTCGAGCACGAAGTGCACCGCATCGCCGTTGCGCGCGAGCGCCTGCGCGCTGAGCGCGCCACCCGGCACGAGCACCGCATCGAACATCACCGAGGGCATGTTCACGAAGGTGTGATCCACCGCCAGCTGCTGTCCCGACGAGGTGGCGACCGAGCCAAGATGGTCCGAGACGATCCGGCAGGTCGCCCCTGCATCCTGCAGTGCTTGCTGGACGGACCTGAGCGCGCCAAGCTCCACGCCATTGGCCACCAGCACGGCGACGCGCCGGGTCGCGATGCCGGCGGAGCCCGTGTCCATGCTGAGCGCAGGCGAAGTCTCCAGCGGCAGTTTGCTGCGCACGTCGCGAAACCCGGCGCGACCCGCTGCGGCTTTGGGGTCCGGCACCGCGATGCCCAGCGGTTCCGCCACCTTGCGCGCCAGCTTCGCATCGACGTGAGCCAGGTTATCCACCATGCGCTGGCGTACGGCCGGCACTTCCACTTTCGACAGCTCGAACTGGAACGCGGCAATGATGTGGTCTTTTTCAGCCGGGCTCTGGCTGTTCCAGAAGAACGACGCCTGGCTGAAGTGATCGTCAAAGCTCGGGCTGCGCCTGCGGATTTTTGGCGGCTCGATGGCTTCCGCAAAACTCTGGAAGCCTTGCTGGCCGCCATCGACGCGGAACTCCGCGCCGTTGGCCAGCGAGTTCGGCTCGTAAGCGGCCTGCCCCTTATTGATCAGCATGCGATGCATGCCGTCGCGCTGGAAATTGTGGAACGGGCAAACGCCGCGATTGATCGGCAGCTCGTGAAAGTTCGGCCCGCCCAAGCGCGACAGCTGGGTGTCGGTATAAGAAAACAGGCGGCCCTGCAGCAAGGGATCGTTGCTGAAATCGATTCCGGGCACCACATGGCCCGGATGGAAGGCGACCTGCTCCGTTTCGGCGAAAAAGTTGTCGGTGTTGCGGTTCAGCACGAGCTTGCCGACCACCAGCACCGGCACCAGTTCTTCGGGAATCAGCTTGGTCGGATCGAGCAGATCGAAACCCAGGCTCTGCGCCTTGTCTTCAGGAATCAACTGCAGCCCGAGTTCCCACTCCGGGAAGTTGCCTTGCGCGATCGATTCCCAGAGGTCGCGCCGATGAAAGTCGGCATCCTTGCCGGCGATCTTCTGCGCTTCATCCCACACCAGCGAATGCTTGCCCAGCTTGGGCTTCCAGTGGAACTTGACGAAGTGCGACACGCCCTTCGCATTGATCATTCGAAAGGTGTGGACGCCGAACCCTTCCATCATGCGGAAGCTGCGCGGAAGCGCGCGATCTGACATCACCCACATCAACATGTGCGTGGTTTCGGGCATCAACGAAACGAAATCCCAGAAGGTGTCGTGCGCACTGGCAGCCTGCGGCATTTCGTGATGCGGCTCGGGCTTGACGGCGTGGACCAGGTCGGGAAATTTCATCGCGTCCTGCACAAAGAACACCGGGATGTTGTTGCCCACCAGGTCGTAGTTGCCTTCGCGCGTGTAGAACTTCACGGCGAAGCCGCGCACATCGCGCACCGTATCGGCCGAGCCGCGTGAGCCCGCCACGGTGGAAAAACGGACGAACACGGGCGTGCGGCTGCCCGCCTCCTGCAGAAAATCAGCGCGCGTGTATTCGACCAGCGACTTGCTCAACTCGAAATAGCCGTGAGCGCCGGTGCCACGGGCGTGCACCACTCGCTCGGGGATGCGCTCGTGATCGAAGTGGGTGATCTTCTCGCGAAGAATGAAGTCTTCGAGCAGCGTCGGGCCGCGCACGCCGGCCTTGAGCGAGTTGTGGTTGTCGGGGATGCCGACGCCTTGATTGGTGGTAAGCAGGCTTTCGGGAGACTGGCTGAAGGACTCCAGCTGTTTTTGCTTCGCCACGGCGCCTTCGCTCGCTTTGGACTTGCGCTGTGCATCCTGCTTGGACTGTGCCATTGAAAAAGGACTCCTGTGGCCGGGATCAAAAAAAGGGGTGCGCGCCACAGGCGCCGTGACTGCGAACGCGAAGCGCTCTAGCCCGCGTCAAGTTCGAACGTGGCTTCGAGGATGTTGGCGATCGTTGCGAGGGCGATGGCGCCGGCCACGCCGGCGGCGCACCAGACCATCCATTCCGGCATTCCAGCAAACAGGTCCATGTCATCTCCTTGCAACGAGCTATCACTCCCGCAGGACAGGATAAGCAAGCTCATGCACAAGGCCCGTAGTTGGGCGGCGGCGGCGTTTGTCGGCCTACGCAGCATTTGCCCGTAGGAGCTCTCCGACACGCTCACCGACGCCCATCCGTTGCCTCTTCCTACAGGGCCGGCATGGCGCGTCCTACTGTTGGGAAACGGCCCGGCCGCGAACATGGGGCACGCAATTGGAAAGGTCCCGATGCAAAACCGCATGCCCAGCCGGCGCCGCCAGCCCCCGGAGGCCAGCGCCAACCCTCAAGGGGACACCGTACCGGCACAAGGCGAAACACAGCAGCGTTCGCCCCGCATGCCGCATGAACGCGACGAGTCGGCCGACAGCCAGGCAGCCGACGAACCGTCGGCCCGCCGCATGGGACAGGTCGCGCACGACGCTGTCGAGCAGGGACAGGTCGACACCAGCAAGGGCGAGGGGCTCGACGCGACCTACGACAAGTTGCGCAAGGGGACCCCGGACCCCGAGAAGAAGTTCAGGCCTTGAGGGCGGCGCGCATCGCGTCGATCACCGGCCGGTAGTCGGACTGCCCGAAGATCGCGCTGCCTGCCACGAAGGTATCGGCGCCGGCCGCCGCAACGCGCGCGATGTTGTCGACTTTGATTCCGCCATCGACCTCGAGCCGAATGTCCTTGCCGCAGGCGTCGATGCGTTTCCTGGCTTGCCCAATCTTGCGCAGGGCAGACTCTATGAAGCCCTGGCCGCCGAAGCCGGGGTTCACGCTCATGATCAGGATCAGGTCGATCTCGTCGATCAACCAGTCGAGCACGTCCAGCGGCGCCGCCGGATTGAACACCAGGCCCGCCTTGCAGCCGCTCGCCTTGATCGCCTGCACACTGCGATGAGCGTGCGCCGACGCGTCCGGATGGAAGCTGATGTAGTCCGCGCCCGCTTGGGCAAACGCTTGCGCGAGCGTGTCCACCGGCTGCACCATCAAGTGCACGTCGATCGGCACGGCCGCGCCCGCAGCGGTCTTCGCGTGCGGCTTCAAGGCCGAGCAGACCATGGGCCCGAAGGTCAGGTTGGGTACGTAATGGTTGTCCATCACGTCGAAATGGATCCAGTCCGCGCCGGCGGCGATCACCTGCTTGACCTCTTCGCCCAGGCGGGCGAAGTCCGCCGAAAGGATGGACGGGGCAATGCGGTGGGTTTTGCTCATGCACCGATTCTCGCAAATCGCAGCCCCGAACCGAAGGGGTAGCATTGCCGCCATGGCCAAGTATCAGTTCCGGGTGGAAGTCGAGCAGCAATACCTGCCGGAGCAGTCGGCGCCCGCGCAAGGCGTGTTCAGCTTCGCCTACACCATCACCATCACCAACGTCGGCGAAGTGCCGGCGCAACTGATATCGCGCCACTGGATCATCGCCAATGCCGCCGGCGAAGTGGAGGAAGTCAAGGGCTTGGGCGTCGTGGGGCACCAGCCGCTGCTCAAGCCGGGCGAAGCGTTCCAATACGCCAGTGGCTGCCGTCTGCGCACCCCCAACGGCACGATGCAGGGCAGCTATTTTTGCGTGGCCGAGGACGGCGAGCGCTTCGACGTGGAGATCGCGCCCTTCGTGCTGGATGACGGCAGCAGCCGCGTACTGCATTGAACGACCTCATGGCAATCTGGGCCGATTGGCTCAGGCCCTCGGCAGGACTCCCCACGGTGCAATGGGCGATCCTGCTGGCGGTGGCTGCCGCGGCCGGGCACCTCTTGCAGCGGCACACCGGCCTGCCCAAGGTGGTGGGCTATTCGATGACCGGTGCGGTGGCCGGGCTCGGCGGATTTTCCGATGGCGCCTGGCCGCTGCAAGGCATTGCCTTGTTCCTGTTGGAGCTGGGCGTGTCGGTGGTGCTGTTCGAGGCCGGTGGCCGCATCGCGTTGCGCTGGTTCCGCTACAACCCGATGGTGCTGCTTCAGAGCTTGCTGGAGTCCACGCTTAGCGCGCTGTTCGTGTACTACACCTTGCGCTGGCTGGGCGTGCGCCCTTCGGTCGCCGAAGGGGTCGGCCTCGTGGCGATGGCTGCCTCTCCGGCGGTGTTGAGCCGCGTGGTGATGGACACCCATGCCTCGGGGCCCGTCACGGAGCGGGCCATGGTGTTGACCACCCTGAGCACCTTGTACGCACTGACGCTGGTGAGCGCGCGCACGGGCGTGATGCACCGGCCGCAAAACAACCTGGGCGAAACCCTGTTCCCGGTGGCCGTGGTGCTGGGCGTTTCCTTCGTGGTCGGCGCCTTGCTCGCGCTGGTCTTGCGCATGGCGCTTCGGGTCATGAGCCCCACCAGCGAGAACACCTCCATGCTCTTGATCGCGCTGATCATGGCGGCCACGGCGATCGCGGCGCACCTGGGCGGATCGGCGCCACTCGCGGCCTTGCTGGGAGGCATGTTGCTCAAGCAACTCAACCCGCGGCCCTGGGCCTGGCCGCGCCAACTCGGTACCGCGGCCTCGATGCTCATCATGCTGATGTTCGTCCTCGTTTCGGTGGTGGCATCCAAAGCCCAGTGGAACCCGGCGGTGGCCGGACTGGTGGCGGCACTGGTGCTGGCGCGAGGCTTGGCCAAGATCACCGGCGTGTCGCTGGCCAACTGGGGCAGCGGCACCAATTGGCGCCAGGCGTTCTGGACCGGCTGCGCGATGTCGCCGATGTCTTCCGTAGCCTTGCTGCTGGTATCCCAATTCGTCGCCTCCTCGCCCACGCTGGGCCCGAGCATCGCCAGCATCACACTGCCGGCCATCCTGCTGATGGAAGTGCTGGGCGCGATCATTGCCACGTTCGCCATTTACCGTGCGGGGGAAAGCTCCGAGCCTTCGCTGTCCGAGGGACAGGCGCATACGCAACCGGGAGAGTTGCGTGGATAGGAGGGTGCAGTTTCCAATCAACGCGCCGGCCGGCCCGATCAGGCTCGAGCCTTTCCGAAAGTCCGCCGCGTTGTCGCTCGGCGTGGAGCTCGAACTGCAGCTGGTCAACACGCACGACTACGATCTCGCGCCTTACTCCGACGAGATGCTGCGCCTGATGTCGCGCTTCGACCTGCCCGGCTCGGTGGTGCCCGAGATGACCTCGAGCATGATCGAGATCTCCACGGGCGTATGCGACTCACCCGCGCAGGTGCAGGCCGAGCTCTCGATGATCCGCGATGCCCTGGTCAAATGCGCCGACAAATTGAACATCGCGGTGGTGGGCGGCGGCACCCACCCGTTCCAGCAGTGGCACGAGCAGCGCATCTCCGACCGGCCGCGCTTTCGCGAGCTGTCCGAGTTGTACGGCTACCTGTCCAAGCAGTTCACGATCTTCGGCCAGCACGTGCACGTCGGCTGCCCCGATGCCGACTCCGCCCTGCTGATGCTGCACCGCATGTCACGCTACATCCCGCATTTCATTGCCATGTCGGCGTCGTCGCCTTTCGTGCAGGGCCAGGACACGCAGTTCGAGTCGGCGCGGCTGAATTCGGTATTCGCCTTTCCGATGTCGGGGCGGGCGCCGTTCACCCTGAGCTGGGACGAGTTCGGCAAATTCTTCGCCAAGACCACCCGCACCGGGGTGGTGAAGAGCATGAAGGATTTCTATTGGGACATCCGGCCGAAACCCGAATACGGCACGATCGAGATTCGCGTCTTCGACACGCCCCTGACGATCGAACGCGCAGTGGCGCTATCGGGATTCGTGCAGTCGCTGGCCTCCTGGTTCCTGCACGAGCAGCCCTTCATGCCGCAGGAAGACGACTACATGGTCTATACCTACAACCGCTTCCAGGCCTGCCGCTTCGGGCTGGACGCCGTGTATGTGGACCCACCCACCGGCCAGCACATGCCGCTGCGCGAGCACATCGTGCACACCTTGCGCCAGATCGGCGACCACGCGCGCAAGCTGGGCGCCGGCAATGGCGTGCAGTCGCTCAGCGAAGACGCCGAGCTGGGAACCAACGATGCGCGGTGGGTGCGGGAGAAGCAGGCGCGCGAGCGCTTGCTGGGCGAAGTCGTGAGGCAGGGCGCGCTGCGCTTCCGGGGTCACTCCTGAGGAGTCGCGCGACAATGCCCCATGGGTGAATTCGAGCTGATCGAGCGATTCTTCAAACGGCCCGCGCGGCGCAATGCGCTCGGGGTGGGCGATGACTGCGCGCTGCTGAGCCCCGCGCCGGGCATGCAATTGGCCGTGTCGTGCGACATGCTGCTCGAAGGCCGCCACTTCCTGTCCACCGTGAACCCGTTGAAGTTGGGCCACAAGGCGCTGGCCGTCAACCTGAGCGACCTCGCCGCCTGCGGCGCGAAGCCGCTGGCCTTCACCTTGGCGCTGGCCCTGCCTCGAGTGGATGATGAATGGCTCGAGCAGTTTTCCAAGGGGCTGTTCGCACTCGCCGATGAGCACGCCTGCGAACTGTTGGGGGGCGACACTACGCGCGGGCCGCTGAACATCTGCATCACGGTGTTCGGTGAAGTGCCGAAAGGCAGTGCCTTGCTGCGCTCGGGTGCTCGCGCGGGCGACGACATTTATGTGAGCGGAAACCTCGGCGACGCACGACTCGCGCTGGAAGTGTTTCGCGGCAGCCTGAGCCTGCCGGCGGAGCTGTTCGAGGCGGCGCGCGCACGCCTGGAGCAGCCGAGGCCGCGCGTCGCCCTGGGGCTGGCGCTGCGAGGAATTGCGAGTTCGGCCATCGACATCAGCGATGGCTTGGTGGGCGACCTCGGGCACGTCCTGCGGCAATCGGGCGTCGGTGCGCAGATCGATTGCGGCGCGGCCGGCACTTTGATGGACGCCGCGGCGGCGCTGGACGAGGAGCGCAAGCTCGAATTCATATTGGCGGGCGGCGACGACTATGAGCTGGCATTTACTGCAGCAGCCTCGCAACGCGAAGCAGTTCGCGCCGCGGCCGAGCAAGCGCACACGCCCGTGACTCGCATCGGGCGCATCGAAGCGCAGCCGGGCCTGCGCTTGCTGGACCGCGACGGGCAGCCGGTCGCGCGGCATTACGCCTCGTTCGATCACTTCGCCTGATGCCGCCATGAAACGATTCTTCCGTCTCGCGGCCGCCGCGCTGCTTGCCGCGACGGCGCTCTGCGTTCACGCGGGCAGCTTCGTGGGAACGGTCACGCACGTCACCGACGGCGATTCGCTGTGGGTGCGGCCAGCGGCGGGCGGGCCGCCGCGCCAGGTGCGGGTGCAGGGAATCGATGCGCCTGAAATCTGCCAGGCCTGGGGTCGCGAATCGCGCGAGGCCCTCGCGGCCCAGGTGCTGCATCGCCAGGTGCGAGTCAACAGCCGCGGGCGGGATACGTACAGCCGCACACTCGCGCAAGTGAGCTTCGGCAATCAGGATGTGGGAGCGTGGATGGTCGGCCGTGGCCACGCGTGGTCCTATCGTTTCCGGCGCGACGCCGGTCCTTACTCGCAGCAGGAGTCGCAAGCCAGAAGCGCGCGCCTGGGGCTCTGGAGCGCCAGCGCCCCGATCGAGCCGCGCGTATTTCGCAAACGTCACGGCAGCTGCAAATGACGGCCGATACACTTCATCCGCCGTCAAGCCCGCCCACGCGCCGGCCGACGCTGCGTTTCATGCTTTCGCATCCGGCGCACTGGATCGCGCTGGGCTTCGGCTCCGGCCTGGCTCCGGTGGCGCCCGGCACGGCCGGGACGCTGTGGGCGTGGCTGGCCTACCTGGTGCTGCAGCGCTGGCTTGATCCGTTGATGATCGGCGCGCTGATTGCGGCCTCTTTCGTCATCGGCTGGTGGGCCTGCACCGTAACGGCCGCGCACATGCGCGTCACGGATCCGGGCAGCATCGTGTGGGACGAGGTGATCGCCTTCTGGATCGTGCTGTGGCTGGTGATGCCCGCGGGATTCTGGGGGCAGTGCTTCGCGTTCGTGCTGTTCCGGCTGTTCGACGCCATCAAGCCGGGCCCGGTAGCATGGGCGGACGGCCTGTTCCACGGATTCGGGTGGCGCGGCGGGTTCGGCATCATCTTGGACGACCTCGTGGCGGCCTTTTGCACGCTGCTGGTCATTTCGGCTTGGAGGTTGTGGTGACGAAGGCAGAACAGTTGGCGGCTGCGCTCCGCGACAAAGGCTGGATGCTGGCCACCGCGGAAAGCTGCACCGGAGGCATGATCGCCGCGGCCTGCACCGACCTGGCCGGCTCGAGCGAATGGTTCGAGCGCGGCTTCATCACTTATTCCAACGAGGCGAAGACCGAATTGCTGGACGTGGCCGCGGAGCTGATCGATGCCAACGGCGCGGTGAGCGAGGTGGTCGCGCGCGCGATGGCCTTCGGCGCGGTGCGTCACTCTCGCGCCCGCGTCAGCGTGGCGGTGACCGGCGTCGCCGGGCCCAGCGGCGGCAGCAAGGATAAGCCGGTGGGCACGGTGTGGTTCGGCTTCATGGTGGACGGCCGCCTCACCAGCGAAACGCAGCGCTTCGAGGGCGATCGCGCCGCGGTGCGGCGCGCGACCGTGGACCAGGCGTTCGACGGCCTTCTGTTGCGGCTGGCTGAGGCAGGACACTAGCGATGCACCCCAACCAGCAGACCATCGAGGACTTTTATTCAGCGTTCGCGCGGCTGGACTTTGTCGCCATGGCGGCCTGTTACGCGCAGGATGCTGCGTTCGACGATGAAGTCTTCTCGCTGCGCGGCAAGAGCGAGGTGGCGGGCATGTGGCGGATGCTGTGCGAAGCGACGCGGGCCCATGGCGCCGATGTGTGGAAGCTGACGTACCGGGACGTGCAGGCCGATGACACGGCCGGGCGTGCGCATTGGGATGCCCACTACCGTTTCAGCGCCACCGGCCGGCTGGTGGACAACAGCATCGACGCGCGTTTCGAGTTCGACGCCACCGGCCGCATCTTGCGGCATAGCGATCGCTTCAACTTCTGGCACTGGTCGCGCCAGGCGCTCGGCCCGCCCGCCGTGTTGCTGGGATGGACCCCGATGCTTCGCCACAAGGTGCAGGCCGGCGCTGCCGCCAACTTGCGCAAATTCCTCGCCGGAGCTCCGGCATGAACCAACGCAAATTCGTCCGGCTGCCCTGACTCACCATGCTGCGCTCGTTCCTTTTCCGCTATCCCGTGCGCTACAGCATCCTGGTGCTGTGCGCTATCGGCCTGGTACTCAGCATCGCGAGCTTGCTTGCACAGCGGACCGGGCTCTTGCCCGCCCTTATATTCGGGGCGCTGGTGTTGCTGGGCCTGCGCGACCTGCGGCAGTCGCGCCACGCCGTGCTGCGCAACTATCCGGTGATCGGTCACCTGCGCTTCCTGTTCGAGTACGTGCGCCCGGAGATACGCCAGTATTTCATCGAGAGCGACGCCGAAGCCGAGCCCTTCTCGCGCGCCCAGCGTTCGCTGGTGTACCAGCGCTCCAAGGGAGAGCCGGACAACCGCCCCTTCGGCACGCAGCTGGACGTCACGCGCCAAGGCTACGAGTGGATCAACCACTCGCTGTTTCCGACGGTGCTCGCCTCGTCCGACTTTCGCATCACCATCGGCCCGAGCACTGCGCAACCTTACGAATGCAGCATCTTCAACATCTCGGCGATGAGTTTTGGCGCGCTCTCCGGCAATGCGATCCTCGCCTTGAACCGCGGCGCCAAGCTGGGCGGGTTCGCGCACGACACGGGCGAGGGCTCGATCTCGTCCTATCACCGGGTCCATGGCGGCGACCTGATCTGGGAAATCGGCTCGGGCTACTTCGGCTGCCGTGACGACCAGGGCCGCTTCAGCGAGGCGCGCTTCATGGAGAACGCGCGGCAGCCGCAAGTGAAGATGATCGAGATCAAGCTGAGCCAGGGCGCCAAGCCGGGACACGGCGGGATCCTGCCGGCGGCCAAGGTGACCCCGGAAATTGCCCTGGCGCGCGGAGTGCCCATCGGCATCGACTGCGTCTCGCCGTCGGCCCACAGTGAGTTCAGCACGCCGCTGGAGATGATGGCGTTCATCACGCGCCTGCGCGAACTGTCGGGCGGCAAGCCGGTCGGCTTCAAGCTGTGCATCGGCCACCCCTGGGAGTGGTTCGGCATCGTGAAAGCGATGCTGCAGACCGGCGTCACGCCGGATTTCATTGTCGTGGACGGCGCCGAAGGCGGCACCGGTGCGGCGCCCGTGGAATTCAGCGACCATGTGGGCGCGCCGCTGCAGGAAGGCCTGCTGCTGGTGCACAACACCTTGGTCGGCACGGGCTTGCGCGATCGCATCCGGCTGGGCTGCGCGGGCAAGGTGATCACCGCGTTCGACATCGCGCGGATGATGGCCCTGGGGGCCGACTGGTGCAACTCGGGACGCGGCTTCATGATGGCGCTGGGTTGCATCCAGGCGCAGACCTGCCACACCGGCAACTGCCCCACGGGCGTCACCACGCAAGACTCGCTGCGCCAGCGGGCGCTGGCGGTGCCCGACAAGGCGCAGCGCGTGTACAACCTGCATCGCAGCACGCTGCTGGCCTTGAAGGAACTGGTGCAAGCCGCCGGCTTGAAACATCCCCAGGAAATCACCGCGCACCACATCGTGCGGCGCCTGACCGACACCGACGTGCGGCAGCTGGCCGGGCTGCTGATGCGGGTGGAACCGGGCGTGCTGCTCTCGGGGGACCTCAGCGCGCAGCACAACGTCTTCAAGCTGTACTGGCCGATGGCTCGCGCCGAGCACTTTACGGCGAAGGTGAACGCAACGGCTTGAGCGCCGGGTATCAGCCGACCGTCATCGCGGTGGCCGCGTTGACGTCGAGCGCGGCCAGCCGCTTCTTCAGCGAGAGCACGGCCGCATCCTTGCTCAGGAGCAGGCAGCGGTGCTGAACGGCCAGGTCGATGAATTTCTGGTCGTCCGGGTCGCTGCAGGTCAACGCGGCACGAAGGGCCGGCTCGACGAGCGTCACGTGCCGGTCAAAGGCGTCGAGCACGCGAAAAGCCAGAAGTCCGCGCGCATGCAGGCGTGCCGCGATGTGCTCGTACGCGAGCACGCGCTCGAGTTCATCGCGCATGGCGGGTGTGGCGATCCACTGCAGCACGCCGCGTTCGAGCTGGGCCGCCAGCGGCTGGGCGGACGGATCATCGAACACCAAGAGGTCGAGCGCGACGTTCGTGTCGACGACGACGCAATGCCCGTCAGCAGCGGTGCCGGCCTGCGTCGGGGCCAAGCCGCTCATGCGCCCGAATTGGAGTCTGACCCCGATTTCCTGGCGGAGCCGCGCACCATGTCGAAGCGGAACAGCCGGCATTCGATCGGGCCGTTCCACATCGGCACCCGGCGCGATTCCTTCAGCCTCATGCGCGAGGGCAGCTTCAGGTCGGGGGTCAAGACCCACGCTGTCCACCCGGGGTAGCTCTTTTTCCAGTGCGCGGCGAGCTGGTTGAAGAAGTCGCCGCCATCCTCCGTTTCCGCCCGTTCGCGCCCGCCTTGACTGCGGCCCGCGACGCCGGCGGTTTCGATGCGCTCGCCATACGGTGGGTTGACCAGCATCACGCCGGGCGCGTCACTGGGCGGCATGCGCTGCAAGGCGTCGCCGCCGCGCAATTGCACGACATCGGCAACGCCGGCACGGGCGGCGTTGCGGGCCGCGAAGTCGACCATCCGAAAGGCCACGTCGCTGCCAAACACCGGCGCGGTCGGCGCGTGCTGCTGCGACCTGGCCTCTTCCCATAGCGGTTGCCACACGTGGGCCTGATAAGGCAGCAGCTTCTCGAAACCGAATCGCCGCAACTGGCCGGGCGCGATATTGCACGCCACCTGCGCGGCTTCGATGGCAATGGTGCCGCTGCCGCAACAAGGGTCGTACAGCGGCATCACGCCATCCCAGCCGCTGGCCGCGATCATGGCGGCGGCCAGCGTTTCCTTCAGCGGCGCCTCGCCTTTGTCCTCGCGCCAGCCGCGCTTGAACAGCGGCTCGCCCGAGGTGTCGATGTACAGCGTGAGGTCTTCGCTGGTGAGGTGGGCGTAGATGCGCACGTCGGGCGATTGCGTGTCGACGTCGGGCCGCACGCCGCCCTTGCTCCGAAACCGGTCGGCCACGGCGTCCTTGATTTTCAGCCCGGCGAAGTTCAGGCTTTTCAACGGGCTGTGTTGCGCGGTGACTTCGACCTTGAAACTTTCGCGCGGCGTGAACCAGATTTCCCACGCCACCTGGCTGGCGGCTGCGTAGAGATCATCTTCACTGCTGTACGGCGTATGCGAAAGCTGAACCAGTACGCGCTGCGCGAGCCGGCTGTGCAGGTTCAGCCGCATCGCCTCTCGCCATGACGCCCGCAACGTCACACCGCCGCGTCCGGTCAGGAGGTCGTCGCCGGCCAGGCCGGTGAGGCGATGCACCTCGTCCGCCAGGAAGCCCTCGACGCCGGCGGCGCAGGGCAGGAAGAGTTGCAAGGCGTTCATGATTGCTATAGTGACTTGCGCAGATTCGCCGGTGCGATACGCAAGGCGTCGCGGTATTTCGCAACGGTGCGGCGGGCGCACTCGATCCCCTGCTCTTTCAGCATCTCGGATATCTGGCTGTCGGACAAGGGCTTCTTCAGGTTCTCGGAAGCGACGAACTGCTTGATCAAGGCGCGCACCGCGGTGCTCGAAGCATTGCCGCCGGTCTCGGTGCCCAGCGCGGAACCGAAGAAATACTTCAGCTCGAAAGTGCCGAAGGGCGTCGCCATGTACTTCGCGGTGGTCACGCGGCTGATGGTGGACTCGTGCAGGCCGAGTTCGTCCGCGATCTCGCGCAGCACCAGGGGGCGCATCGCGAGTTCGCCATGCACGAAGAAACTTTTCTGGCGCTCCACGATGGCATTGGACACCCGCAAGATGGTGTCGAAGCGCTGCTGAATGTTCTTGATGAACCATCGGGCTTCCTGCAGCCGCTGCTGCAGCGCTTGGTGGCCCTCGCCCCGGTGGGCCTTGAGCGCGCCCGCGTAGATGTCGTGCACGCGCAGCCTGGGCATCACATCCGGGTTGAGCTGCACCCGGAAGCGCGATTGCGCGCCGCGCCCGGCCTTGGTGACCAGCACATCGGGCACCACGATGTTGCGCTCGACATCGACGAAGCGGCGCCCGGGCTTGGGCTCCAGGCGGGTGATGAGCCCCATCGCCGCGCGCACCTGCGCGTCAGGGTCGCCGCACAGCTGCGCCAGCCGCTTCACATCGCGGCGCGCCAACAGCTCCATCGGCTGCTCGCAAATGCGCAGCGCCGTGGCGCAGGCAGGGTGCGGCTGCCCTTCACGGTGCATGGCCTGCAGTTGCAGGCGCAGGCACTCGCCCAAATTGCGCGCGCCCACCCCGACCGGCTCGAGGTGCTGCAGCAAGCGCAGCGCCACCGTAAACCGGTGCACGAGCTCTTCCTGCTGCTCGAGGTCGTCGGGCGCCAGCCCGGCCGCCAGGGATTCGAACGAATCCTCCAGGTAGCCGTCGTCGTTGAGCGACTCGATGAGGAAACGCAGCACATGACAGTCTTCTTCACTGAGGCGCAGGCTCAACGCCTGGCGATGAAGATGCGACTGCAGCGACTCCTGGCCGCGGGCCAGGTCGCTGGGCTCCATCTGGTCGTCGGCGGCGAGGTTGTTCTTGCGTGGGGTTGCGTCGCCGCCCCATTCGTTGTCGTCGGGAACGACTTCGGTGCTGCCGTCGCCTTCCCAGCCGGGGACCTCCGCTTCGACGGCGCCGGCCGCCTCCGGCTCAGTGGCGACCACCCGCGAGTCGTCCCGCGGCGGCGTGAACTCGGCGAATTCGGTTTCGCGATCCTCCTCCGGCACCGGCGCGTCGGCCTGCGCGATGCCAAACTCCTCGCGCGGCGCCTCGTCCTGATTCACCTCGAGAAACGGATTCTCGTCGAGCATCTGCTCGACCTCTTGCGCCAGTTCGAGCGTGGACAGTTGCAGCAGCCGGATCGACTGCTGCAACTGCGGGGTCAGCGCCAAATGCTGGGAGACCCGAAGGGACAGGCCCTGCTTCATCGTCCGAATCCAGGAATCAAAGCGACGACTTGAGCGCCGCCGGGCCGCCCCAAGGTGCGAGGGCCCCCTGGGGGGGCAGTGCAGCCGCCTTGGCGGCAAACTTGGGGGCCCACATACATCACATCCGGAAGTGTTCGCCGAGATAGACCCTGCGCACGTCGGCGTTGTTCACGATCTCGGACGGGGTGCCCTGCGCGAGCACATTGCCGTCGCTGATGATGTAGGCGTGGTCGCAGATGCCCAGCGTCTCGCGCACGTTGTGGTCGGTGATGAGCACGCCGATGCCGCGCGATTTCAGGAAGCCGATGATGCGCTGGATCTCGATCACGGCAATCGGGTCGATGCCGGCGAAGGGTTCGTCCAGCAGGATGAAGCGCGGCTGCGTGGCCAGCGCGCGCGCGATTTCCACCCGGCGCCGTTCGCCGCCCGACAAGGCCAGGGCCGGCGAGTCGCGCAAATGATCGACGCGCAAGTCCTGCAGCAAGGCCGTGAGGCGCTTCTCGATCTCCTGCGCCGCCAGCGGCCGCCCGCCCTCGTCGCGCTGCAGCTCCAGCACCGCGCGCACGTTGTCTTCGACGTTGAGCTTGCGGAAGATAGACGCTTCCTGCGGAAGGTAGGACAGCCCCAGGCGCGAGCGCCGATGAATCGGCATGTGTTCGACCGAATCCCCGTCGATCGACATCTCGCCCGCGTCGGCGCGCACCAGGCCGACGATCATGTAGAAGGAGGTGGTCTTGCCCGCGCCGTTCGGGCCGAGCAGGCCGACCACCTCGCCCTTGGCGACGTCAAGCGAGACATCCTTGACCACCGTGCGGTTGCCGTAGGTCTTCTTCAGATGGCGCGCCTGCAGGCGACTGGTCGCGGTGGCCGGCGCGCTGGTGCGCTCGGCCGCGAGCGACTGGCTCACTTGCGGCTCCCGTCGAGTGTCATGCTGGGCCGCAATGGCGCGGCCGGTTGCGCGGGGGTGGTCGCCGGCGCCGAAGCAGAAGGGCGTGGCGCCAACACGGCGCGCACGCGCCCGCCACTGGCGGGACTGCCGGCGCCCCCATCGACGGTGAAGACGTCGTTGGCGTTGTCATAAACGATCAGGCTGCCCACCATCTCATCGCTGACCGCGGGCCCGCGGAATCGCCGCAACTCGGCCTGCTTGATGAACTTCACGCGGTCGCCCTTGCCGTCGTATTCGATGACCTGCGACTCACCCTCGATGAACTCATCCACGCCCTCGCGCTTTTGCCGGTAGAAGGCGAGCTTGCCCGGCTCGGCCGTGACAACGCCGAATTGGTAACCTTCCGGGTCCTGGTGCACTTCGACACGGGCGCCGCGGATCACGATGGTGCCCTTGGTGATCACCACTTTGCCGGTGAAGACGCTGGTCTGCTTCAAGTCGTCGTAGCGCAGCGCATCGGCTTCGATATTCATGGGTTTGTCACGATCGGCCTTCTCTGCATGAGCGGACGCTCCTGCCAGCAGCAAGGCCAGTGACAGCAACCAGGGGGCGTAGGAGTTCTTCATAGAGGCATGAATCTTGCTGTGCATTGTAACCAGCCCGCAGCAAGGCGCCGGCGAGACGCTCGTCACCGGACAACACGTAAGGTGAATAGCCGATGTGGACGCGGCCCATGGCGGCCGCCACAAAGGACTAGCTTTTCTTGCGCGCCTGCGAGATGAGGAAGTCGGTCACCGGCAGGACGCGATCGATGTTGCCGGCGATCGTGCCGTCGGTGTAGTAGCGCCCCGCGATGCCCATCGCCGGAACGCCTTGCACCTGGAACGCGTCCTGCAACTGGGTGGCGCGGCGCGCCTTGCTCACCACGTCGAACGACTGATAGACCTCGGTAAACCTGGCCTTGTCCAGGCCTTGCTTGCCGGCCCAGTCGAGGATGGAGTCGTCGCGGTTGACCGGCATCCGGTCCACGTGGATGGCGTGAAACACCTTGTCATGCAGTTCGTCCACCTTGCCCATCGCCTCGAGGGTGTAGTACAGGCGCTGCTGCGGCACGAAATCGTCGCGGAATGCAATCGGGACGCGCTTCATCACCACGTCGGGCGGCAGCCGCTTGACCCAGGCTTGCAGGCGCGGCTCGAACGCGTTGCAGTGCGGGCAGCTGTACCAGAAGAACTCGATCACTTCGACCTTGCCGGGCGGCACACCGACGTTGACCGGCCGCTTCAGCGTGAGGTATTCGGTGCCTTCCTCGGGCTGTTTCAGCTGCGCGAACAGCGTCGTGGGCGACAGCGCAGCGGCCGCCAGCAGGCAGGCGGCGCCGCTGGAAAACTCACGTCGATTCATGCGGTGGCTCCTTCTCGGGTTTGGGTCTGAGGCACGGCCGCGGGCAAAGGTTCCGGCACCATTTTTTGCGGCGGGTCAGCGCTGCACGCGCACCAGCGCGGTCTCCACCCCGGTGGATTCCAGTTTTTCTTTTTGCCGGTCCGCGTCTTCCTTGTGTTCGAACGGACCGACGCGCACCCGAAACACCTGGCGGCCCGATTGCTCGCGCTCAGTGACCTTGGCGTCCACCCCGATCAGCGACAGCTTGGCGCGCTGCGCCTCCGCATCTTCGGGCGTGCGGAAGGCGCCGGCTTGCACAAAATAAAAGAACGGGTCGGCGCTGGCCGCGGCGCGTGCCGAGGCAAGTTCGCCCAGCGGATCGGCGCCGGCCCGCCCCTTGGGGGCCGGCTTGTCGGCGACGATGGGCGGCGCCGGGATGGTCGCGGCCGGCGGCGCGGGCACGATGCCCGGCGCGGGCGGCACGGGTTTGGCGGGGTTCTTGCCGTACAGCGCCGCGTTCGGGTCCCAGTCGCGGTTCTTGCGCGTTTCGGCGGCGTCCTGGTCAGGGGAGCGGCTTTGCCCCTTGTTCAGGAATGGGACCGGTACCTTGGTCACGTACACCGCAACGGCGAGGGCCGCGGCCAGTCCCAGCACCATCCCGATGATGATCCCGACGATGACCGAGCCAGCTTGTCTGTTCTTCACTGCTTTCGTTCCTGAACTTCATTTCGGAGAGCCCGCCAGGCGCTCGCTACATCTTCTGCGGGGCACTGACCCCGAGCACTGCGAGTCCATTGTGCAACACCTGCGCCGTTGCGGCGACCAGCGCGAGCCGGGCGTTGCGCAGACGCTCGTCATCCACCAGGATGCGCTCGGCATCGTAATAGCTGTGGTAGGTGGCCGCCAGTTCCCGCAGGTAAAAAGTGACGTCGTGCGGTGCGAAGTCCTGCGCCGCCTCGCGCAGCATCTCGGGGTAGCGGGCGAGCATCAGCATCAGTGCCTGCGCCTGCGGGCTTTCGAGCGCCGACAGGTCCGCGGCCGCGAGCTGCGCAACCTGGCCGCCCCACGCCGCGAGCACCGAGGAGATGCGGGCGTGTGCGTATTGCACGTAATACACCGGGTTGTCGTTGTTCTGCGCCAACGCGAGGTCGACGTCGAAGGTGTATTCGGTGTCGGGCTTGCGCGATAGCAGGAAGAAGCGCACCGCATCCTTGCTGGTCCACTCGATCAGGTCGCGCAAGGTGACATAGCTGCCGGCGCGCTTGGAGATCTTCACCTCCTCGCCGCCGCGCATCACGCGCACCATGGTGTGCAGCACGTAGTCGGGATAGCCTTCGGGGATGCCGACGCCCGCCGCCTGCAGCCCGGCGCGCACCCGCGCGATGGTGCCGTGGTGATCGGTGCCCTGGATGTTCACCGCCTTGGCGAAGCCGCGTTCCCACTTGGTGATGTGATAGGCCACGTCGGGGACGAAGTAGGTGTAGCTGCCGTCGCCCTTGCGCATGACGCGGTCCTTGTCGTCGCCGTAGTCGGTCGACTTGAGCCACAACGCGCCGTCCTGCTCGTAGGTCTTGCCCGCTTCGCGCAGGCGCTGCACGGCGGCGTCCACCTTGCCGCTGGTGTAGAGGCTGGACTCGAGGAAGTAGTTGTCGAACTTGACGTCGAACGCCTTCAAGTCGAGGTCCTGCTCATGGCGCAGGTAGGCCACTGCGAACAGGCGGATCCCTTCCAGATCATTCACATCGCCCGAGGCGGTGAACTCGCGGTCGTCCGAGCGGACGGTCTTCTTGGCCAGGAAATCGGCTGCGATGTCGGCGATGTATTCGCCGTTGTACGCGGCCTCGGGCCATTGCGGGTCGCCGGGCTTGAACCCCTGGGCGCGCAACTGCGTGGAGGTGGCGAGCGTTGCGATCTGCGCGCCGGCGTCGTTGTAATAGAACTCGCGGTACACGTCCCAACCCTGGGTGGCGTACAGGTTGCACAAGGCGTCGCCCAGCGCCGCCTGCCGGCCGTGCCCCACATGCAAGGGACCGGTGGGATTGGCCGAGACGAATTCGACCAGCATGCGGCGCCCGCCGCCGGTTTGGGCCCCAAACGCCGCACCGGCCGCCAGCACTTCGCTGACCACCTGTTGCTTGGCCCGGGCCTTGAGCTTGATGTTCAGGAAGCCCGGGCCGGCGATGTCGATGGCCTCGACCCAGCGCACGAACGGTTCGGACTCCATCAGCGCAGAGCGCAGCGTCTCCGCCAGCTGGCGGGGATTGCGTTTCAGCGGTTTGGCCAGCTGCATCGCCGCAGTGCAGGCCCAGTCGCCATGCGCCGCCACTTTGGGCGACTCGAACGCGGCCTTGTCGCCCGCGCCGGGACAAAGCGATTCCAGCGCGGCGGCGAGGCTGCCGAGCAATTCTTGTTTTACCAGGAGCATGTGCCGATTTTACGGGGGACCCGCTGACCCGAAGCCGCGCGCGAGAAAGACCGCGGCCAGCGGGATCAGCGCGATCAGGTGCGCCTGCCACATCACCCATTTGCGCGCCGTCTTCACCTGGTCGTCCGTGGGCAAGGTGCCGCTGGAGTTCAGTTGTTTCAGCCAGGCGCGAAACATCAGCGTCGGCTTGATCGATATCAGGGCCACCACAACGAACATGGCGAGTTTCAGGTGCAGCAAACCGTTGTGCCAGTACCAACCGGTTCCCTTGACGCCCCACCACGTACGCGCCAGCCCGGTGAGCAGCACGGCGGCAGCGGCGATGCCGTAGATCCTGTCCACTTTGCTGAGCCGCTCCACCACCCGCGGATTGATCCAGTCGGTGCGGCACAGCGCCGCCTCGCTCGAAACGAAGACCACCAGCGTCAGGATGGCAAGGATGTGGGCATAAGCCAGCAAGGCTTCGAGGGTCATGTTCAGTTTCCAATCACATGATCGGCCAGCAGCGCGGCGATCTGGGCGCGGGTGTAGCCGATGCCGGCCAGCAATTCTTCGGTGTGCTCGCCCACCCGGGGCGGCTGCAGGCGCACTCCGGGGCGCTCTCCGTTCAAGGTGAGGGGCAGCAGCGGCACGCGGGTTTCGCGGCCATCGTCGAGTGTGAGCGGGGCCAGGCCGCCGGTGGCATTGAGATGCGGATCGTCGAACAACTCCTCGGGCCGCGTGATCGGCGCGAACGGCAGGCCCTGCCGCTCGAACAGCGCGGCGAGTTCCGCGGCGCGGTGCCCGGCCAGGCGTGCGCGCAGCAGCGGCATCATCCAGTCGCGCGAGCGCACCCGGTCGTTGTTGGTCTTCAAGCGCGGATCGGCTTTCAGGTCGGCAAAGCCGAACGCCTCGCAGAACACCGCCCACTGCGTATCGCTGACCACCGCCAGGAAGATCTGCTCGCCGTCCTGGACGGTGAACACGTCGTAGATGCCCCAAGCTGAAATGCGTCCGGGCATTGGCGCGGCCGGCTGGCCCGTCACCGCGAACTGCATCATGTGCTGGGCGACCAGGAAGATGTTGTTCTCGAACAATGCGCTCTGCACTTCCTGCCCCTTGCCGGTCTTCTCCCGCTGCGCCAGGGCGGCCATGACGCCCATCGCCCCAAACAGGCCGCCCATGATGTCGTTGACGCTGGAGCCGGCGCGCAGCGGATCGCCCGGCCGGCCGGTCATGTATGCCAGCCCGCCCATCATCTGCACCACTTCGTCCAGGGCAGTGCGGTGCTCGTAGGGGCCGGGCAGAAATCCTTTGTGGCTGACATAGACCAGCCGCTCGTTCAGTGCGGCCAGGCTTCCATAATCCAGGCCCAGATTTCGCATCGTGCTCGGTTTGAAATTTTCGCTGACCACGTCGGCGCTGGCGATCAGCCGCAGCGCGGCTTCCTTGCCCTCGGGCCGGTGCAAGTCGAGCGCGATGCTCTTCTTGTTGCGGTTGAAGAGTGGGAAAAACCCCGCGCCGGCGCCGAGCAGCCGCCGCGTGTTATCCCCGGCGATCGGCTCCACCTTGATTACCTCAGCGCCGAGGTCGCCCAGCACCATGCCGCAGGTGGGCCCCATCACCATGTGGGTAAACTCGACCACGCGGATGCCCGCATAAGGAAGCCCGCTGCCGAGTGGGGCAAGGTTCGCCGTCATCTTTTGAGTATGGGGCCGCGCCGTGCCGGGGCCGCCGGCAGGATGAGCGAAGCAGTCGGCGCGCCCCTGCTCGGCATTATCTCAATGCCTGCGTCTTTCGAGAGCGCATTCGCTTTTCGCCCTGAACTATCCAATACAGTAGTGCCATGGAAACTCCCAGGGCGGTCCTGTTCGATGCGTACGGCACGCTGTTCGACGTGTATAGCGTCGGCCAGCTGGCCGAGCAGCTGTTTCCCGGCAGCGGCAGCGCCTTGAGCGTGCTGTGGCGGGACAAGCAGATCGAGTACACGCGCCTGGTGACGACCAGCAGCGGCGGCGAACACTACCAGCCGTTCTGGGACCTCACGCGCGCCGGCCTGCGCTACGCGTGCAAGCGCCTGTCGCTCGAATTGACGCCGGCGCATGAAGGTCGGCTGATGAACCAATATCTCGAACTGAGCGCGTTCCCCGAAAACCAGGAAGTGCTGCTTGCCCTGAAGGCAAAGGGCATTGCAACCGGCATCCTGAGCAACGGCGACCCGAAAATGCTGGGCAGCGTGGTGCGCAGCGCCGGCCTGGAGCGCCTGCTCGATCACCAGCTCAGTATCGACAGCGTGCGCAAATACAAGACCCACCCCGATGCCTATGCGCTCGGGCCCAAGGCGCTGGGCCTGGAAGCCGCGCAGATCCTGTTCGTCAGCTGCAACGCCTGGGATGCCCTGGCCGCGACCTGGTACGGCTATTGCACGCTGTGGGTCAACCGCTACCAGCTTCCGTTCGAAGAGCTCGGGACGCAGCCGACCCGAATTGGCAGCAGCCTGCGCGACGTGCTCTCGTTTTTCTGATTCATCGTTTTATCCGGAGTCCAAACAAATGTCCGCCCGCCTTTCCATGCACGGCCTGCAGGTCGCGACCGAATTGCACCGCTTCATCGAGGACAAGGTGCTGCCCGGCACCGGCGTCGCCAGCACGGCTTTCTGGAAAGGCTTGGACGCGATCGTCCGGGAGTTCGCGCCGAAAAATCTGGAGCTGCTGGCCGAGCGCAACCGGCTGCAAGCCGAACTGGACACCTGGCACAAGGCCAATCCGGGACCGATCCGCGACATGGCCGCTTACCGCGCCTTCCTTGAAGACATCGGCTACCTCGTGCCCCCGCCGGAAAGCGTGAAAGCCAGCACCAGCAACGTCGACGCCGAACTCGCCTTGCAGGCCGGGCCGCAACTGGTGGTGCCGATCCTGAACGCGCGTTATGCCCTGAACGCGGCCAACGCCCGCTGGGGCTCGCTCTACGACGCGCTGTACGGCACCGACGCCATTCCGCAAAGCGGCGGCGCGGAAAAAGGCACGGGCTACAACGCGGTGCGGGGAGCCAAGGTGATCGCCTTCGCACGCAGCTTGCTGGACCAGGCAGCTCCGCTCGCGCAGGGCTCGCACGTCGATGCCACGGGCTACCGCATCGAGGGCGGCAATCTCGTCGTCGCCTCGAACAACGGCGCGTCGTCCGGACTGCAGGACCCGTTCCAGTTCGTCGGCTACCAGGGCGACGCCGCCGCGCCCACGTCGGTGCTGTTGCAGCACAACGGCCTGCACATCGACATCCGGGTCGACCGCAGCACGCCGACCGGGCGCACCGATGCCGCAGGCGTGAGCGACCTGGTGCTGGAGGCGGCGCTGTCGACGATTGTCGATCTGGAAGATTCGGTGGCGGTGGTCGATGTCGAGGACAAGGTGCTGGCGTACAGCAACTGGCTCGGCATCTTGCAAGGCACCCTGACCGAGCAGGTAAGCAAGGGCGGCAAGACTTTCACCCGCGGGCTGAATCCGGATCGCAAGTACACCGGGCCGACGGGCGGTGAGGTCACGCTGCACGGCCGCTCGCTCATGTTCGTGCGCAACGTCGGGCACCTGATGGCGCACCCGGCGGTGCTGTGGAAGGATGCACAAGGAGCCGTCAAGGAAATTCCGGAGGGCATCCTCGATGCGGTGGTGACCACGGCCATCGCCATCCACGACCTCAAGCGCAAGGGCCAGCCCGGGATCCGGAACTCGCGCACCGGGTCGGTGTACATCGTCAAGCCCAAGTTGCACGGCCCCGAGGAGGTTGCATTCACTCGCGACCTCTTCACCAAGGTCGAGGAGATGCTCGGCTTGCCGGCGAACACGGTGAAGCTGGGCATCATGGACGAAGAGCGCCGCACCAGCGTCAACCTCAAGGCCTGCATCGCCGAAGCGGCGGCGCGCGTGGCTTTCATCAACACCGGTTTTCTGGACCGCACGGGCGATGAAATCCACACCGCGATGCAAGCCGGGCCGATGTTCCGCAAGGGCGACATGAAAAGCACCGCCTGGATCAAGGCGTACGAAGACAACAATGTGCTGGTCGGCCTGGCCTGCGGCCTGCGCGGCCGGGCCCAGATCGGCAAAGGCATGTGGGCCATGCCGGACCTGATGGCGGCCATGCTGGAGCAGAAGATCGTTCACCCGAAGGCCGGCGCCAACACGGCGTGGGTGCCTTCGCCGACCGCGGCCACCTTGCACGCGCTGCACTATCACCAGGTCAACGTGGCCGAACTCCAGAAGAAAATGGAGGGAGTCGACGCCCAAGCGCGCTACGAGCAGCTACTCACGGGCCTGCTGCAAATCCCCGTGATGGCCGAGGCCAAATGGAGCGCCGCCGAGCGCCAGCAGGAGATCGACAACAACATCCAGGGCATCCTGGGCTACGTGGTGCGCTGGATCGACCAGGGCGTCGGCTGCTCCAAGGTGCCCGATATCCACAATGTCGGCCTGATGGAAGACAAGGCGACGCTGCGCATCAGCAGCCAGCATGTGGCGAACTGGCTGCGGCACGGCGTGGTCACGCGCGAGCAGGTGATCGCGACGTTTCAGCGCATGGCCGCCGTGGTGGACGCCCAAAACGCGGGCGATCCTTTCTACCAGCCCATGGCCGGCAACTTCGAGCGCTCAGCGGCGTACCAGGCTGCCTGTGACCTGGTTTTCAAAGGGTTGGCCCAACCCAACGGCTACACCGAGCCGCTGCTGCATGCGTGGCGCCTGAAAGTCAAAGCGGGCTGGCCTGAAGCGGGCGAAAAGTAACGAAGTATTGCCGAGCTTTGGCCACCCCGCGGTTGCGTGCTAAAACCTTTGTCTCAGGTTCCGCCGCCACGAGCCGCGGAACGGGTACGAAGGGACTTCAATTGGGTTTGGCATCGGCCTATCCGCAAGCTACTGTCGATGATCTTGAGCTGCGCCAAGCCCAGGCGGCAGCGCGCGACGCCGAGCTGCGCTATCGCGCGATCGTCGATTCGGCGTTCGATGCCATCCTGGCAATCGACGAACGTGGGCTGCTGACCGAGTTCAATCCCGCGGCCGAGACCCTGTTCGGCCGGGCGCGCGCCGAAGTCATCGGCCGCGACTTGTGCGAGACGATCTTTCCGCCCGCCGTGCGCGACGAGCAACGCCGGGCGATGGCGGCCCATCGTGACTCGATCCACGCCGGCAAGACCGGTGTCCGCTGGGAACTTTCCGCGCTGCATTCGAGCGGCTGGGAGTTCCGCATCGAACTCCGCCTGAGCCGCCTCCCCGGCACCTTGCCGCGCTTCACTGCAATCATCCGCGACCTCGCCGCACCCAATGGCGCCGGTCCGCAGCCCCAGAACCTGGCTTCCCACTTGCGCGCATCGGAGTCGCAATACCGCTCGCTGTTCGTCGACAATCCGCAGCCGATGTACGTTTACGATCCGCAGTCGCTGCGCTTTCTGGCGGTGAATTCAGCGGCAGTCGCGCAATACGGCTTCAGCGAGGCCGAGTTCCTGGCGCTCACCTTGCCCGACTTGCATCCCGCCGCCGACCGGCCGGCCTTGCGAGACAAGCTCCTGAGCCGGCCGAATCGCGGTCAGCAGCGTCTCCATGTGAGCCACCAGCACACCAGTGGCGAGTTGATGGAAATCGAGTGCTTCGCCAACGACATCGTGTTCCAGGGCAAGCCGGCGCGAGTGGTGCTGGCGATCGACGTCACCGAACACCGCCGCGCCGCCCTCGATCTGCGCCGCAGCGAGGCCCGTTTTCGCGACCTGACCGAGCTGTCGGCGGACTGGTTCTGGGAGCAGGACGAGAACTTCCGCTTCGTCGGCATGAAGGGCAGCCCGTTTCCGCTGCTGGTGCCGCCGTACAGCAACATCCTGGGCAAGACGCGCTGGGAGATGCCCGGCTCGCCCGTGCAAGGCGGCTGGGAGGATCACCGCCGCGTGCTCGAATGCCACGAGCCCTTTCAAGAATTCGAAGTGCAGCGCATCGGCGAGGACGGCCAGCCGCTGGTGCTGAGTTTGAGCGGGGCGCCGGTGTTCGACGATGACGGCCGCTTCAGCGGCTATCGCGGTGTCGGCCGGGACGTCACCGAGCGGCGCCGGGCCGAACAGGAAGTGGAGCGCCTCAACGCCGAACTGGAGGAGCGGGTCAAGCAGCGAACCGCGGAACTGGAGGCCGTGAACGCGGAGCTCGAAGCGTTTTCGTATTCCATCGCGCACGACCTGCGCTCGCCACTCACCTCCATCGACGGCTTCAGCCACACACTGGACGAGCTCTACGGCCAGGTGCTGGGCGATCCCGGACGGCACTACCTCAGTCGCATTCGGGCCGGCGTGCGGCAGATGAGCGATTTGACGGACGCCATGCTGACGCTGGCCCGCCTGTCGCGGGTGAAACTCAGATTCGAGCAGGTGGATCTGGCGGCGCTGGCACGCGCCACCATCGCCCAACTGCGCGATGCACAGCCGCAGCGCCAGGCCACGTTCGATGCGCCCGAGCATCTGTATGCGCACGGTGACCCCCGGTTGCTGGCGCAGGTGGTCGCCAACCTGGTGGGAAACGCGTGGAAGTTCTCGGGCAACAAACCCGAAACGCGGATCACCGTCGGCAGCCGCACGAGCGAGGCAGGCGAGACGGTGTACTACGTGGCCGATTGCGGTGCCGGCTTCGACATGGCGTACGCCGCGCGGCTGTTCGGCGCATTCCAGCGGCTGCATGCGTCCAGTGAGTTCGAGGGCACCGGCATCGGCCTGGCGCTGGTGCAAAAAATCTTGCTGCGCCACGGTGGCCGCATCTGGGCCGAGTCGCGGCCCGGCAGCGGCGCAACTTTCTTCTTCACCATAGCCCGCGAACCCGCGTCCGATTCCACGGCGGGATAAACTGGCCGCGTGCACGAAACGCCTCCCGCCGCGGCCGCGCTTTGTCCCTTATGCGGGCAGCCCAACGCATGCGCCAGCGCTTCGCAGCGCAACGCCGGCGGCGCGGAGCCTCCTTGCTGGTGCACCCAGGTCAAGTTCAGCGTGGAGCTGCTCGAAAGGGTGCCGGACGCGGCGCGCGGACGGGTGTGCATCTGCCGCGCCTGCGCGAGTCGCACGAGCAAGGCTTAGCCTGGAACACGCCCGCACCGTTGCGAAGAGGCCAGAATAGCGCCATGTGCCAGCTGCTTGGAATGAACTGCAATACGCCCACCGATGTGACGTTCAGCTTCACCGGATTTGCCCAGCGCGGCGGGCGCACGGATCATCATGCGGACGGTTGGGGCATCGCGTTCTTCGAAGGCGCGGGGCTGCGGCATTTCGTCGATCACCAGCCGGCCTGCGACTCGCCGGTGGCCGAGCTGATCAGCCGCTACCCGATCAAGAGCCACAACGTCATCGCCCACATCCGCAAGGCCACGCAAGGCGCGGTGGCGCTGGAAAACTGCCACCCGTTCGTGCGCGAGCTCTGGGGCCGCTACTGGGTGTTCGCCCACAACGGCAACCTCGAGAATTTTCACCCGCGCATCCATTCCAGCTTTCGCCCGGTGGGCGAGACCGACAGTGAGCGCGCATTCTGCTGGCTGATGCAGGAGCTGGCCAAGTCGCATGCGGGTGTGCCGAGCGTGCAGGAGCTGACGCTGACGCTGCGCGAACTCACGCCGCGCATCGCGCGACATGGCCCGTTCAACTTCCTGCTCTCCAACGGCCAGGCCTTGTGGGCGCATTGCTCCACCAACCTGTTCTTCGTCGAGCGCAAGCATCCGTTTGCGCATGCCCACCTGGCCGACGAAGACCTGAGCATTGATTTCGCGCGCACCACCACGCCGCAGGACCGGGTGGCCGTGGTGGTCACGGCGCCGCTCACCACGAACGAAATCTGGACTGCGTTCGAGCCCGGGCAGTTGCGGGCCTTCGTCGACGGCGAAGTGGCTGGCTAGGCGGCCAGTGCGGCCTCGACGGCATCGATGAACATCGCCGGCACATCGAAGCCGGTCTGCTCGGTGATTTCCTGAAAGCAGGTGGGACTGGTGACGTTGATCTCCGTCAGCCAGTCCCCGATCACGTCCAGCCCGACCAGCAGCAGGCCGCGCGCGGCGAGCACCGGCCCGAGCGCCCGCGCAATCTCGAGGTCCCGCGCGCTGAGCGGCTGCGCCACACCCTTGCCGCCGGCCGCCAGGTTGCCGCGGATTTCGCTGCCCTGCGGAATGCGGGCCAGGCTGTAAGGGACCGGCACTCCGCCGATCACCAGCACTCGCTTGTCGCCTTGCACGATCTCCGGCACGTAGCGCTGCACCATGATCGTCGTCGCGCCCTCTTGATTGAGCGTCTCGATGATCGAGCCGAGATTCAGGCCATCGGGCCCGACGCGGAAGATGCCCATGCCCCCCATCCCATCCAGCGGCTTCAGGATGATGTCCCGGTGCTGGGCGTGAAATACACGAACGGCGTCGGCGTTGCGCGTCACCAGCGTCGGACTGGTGAATTGCGCGAATTCCATGATGGCCAGCTTCTCGGGATGATTGCGCAGCGCCCCCGGCTTGTTGAACACCCGCGTGCCTTCGCGCTCGGCCTGCTCGAGCAAGTGCGTCGCGTAGAAGTATTCGCTGTCGAACGGCGGGTCCTTGCGCATCAGCACCGCGTCGAACTCCTTCAGCGCCTTCATCGGTGTGCCGGTCTGCTGGAACCACGCGTGGGCGTCGCCCGTCAAGGTGATCTCCCGCACCGAGGCCTTGACCACGTCGCCGGACTGCCACGCCAGGTCTTGCGGCCCGCAGGCGCACACCCGATGGCCACGCCGCTGCGCTTCGCGCATCATCGAGAACGTCGTGTCCTTGTAGATCTTGAAAGTTTCCAGCGGGTCGGCGACAAACAGGATGTTCATGCGGCAAATTCTCGGCTAAATCTCGATCTTGGACCCGAGCTCCACCACCGAGTTGTTCGGCAGCCGCAGGAAATCCGCCGCGCCACTCGCGTTGTGGTGCATCTGGGCGAACAGCTTTTCCCGCCAGGGCGCCATGCCCCCGCCGATGGTCGGAATGACGGTGTCGCGCGACAGGAAGTAGCTGGTCTTCATGCGCTCGATCTCGCAACCGTGGCCGCGGATCTGCTCCAGGGCGCGCGGCACGTCCGGATCGTTCTTGAAGCCGTAGTGCAGGGTCACCTGCCAGCAGCTGTGTCCCAGGGTCTGGATTTCCACGCGCCGGTTGATCCCCACCCAGGGGACCTCGTGACTGCGCACCGTGACGAACAGGTTGTGCTCGTGCAGCACCTTGTTGTGCTTGAGGTTGTGCAGCAGCGCATTCGGCACCGTGCCCGGCTCGGCCGTCAGGAACACCGCCGTGCCCTCCACCCGTGTCGGCGGAGTGACGAAGACCGCTTCCAGAAATTCCTTCAGGTCGATCGCATCGGCCCTGAGTTTTT
>JAQGMT010000024.1 GCA_028292185.1 Ramlibacter sp.
TCGCCACCACGGTGATCGAAGTGGGCGTGGACGTGCCCAATGCGTCGCTGATGGTGATCGAGCATGCCGAGCGATTCGGCCTGTCGCAGTTGCATCAGTTGCGCGGACGGGTCGGGCGCGGCGCCGCCGCCTCGGCTTGCATCTTGCTGTTCGCGGCAGGAGAGGCAGGGCGCCTTGGCGACAGCGCGACGGCTCGGCTGAAGGCCATGGTGCAGACCGCCGACGGCTTCGAGATCGCCCGCCGCGACCTGGAAATTCGCGGGCCCGGTGAATTTCTCGGTGCCCGCCAATCCGGCGCGCCTTTGCTCCGGTTCGCCGACCTGGTGCTCGATGCCCAGCTGCTCGACTGGGCCCGCCAGCTCGCGCCACTGATGCTCGATCGGCATCCGGAACTGGCGCAAAAGCACGTGGCCCGCTGGCTGGGCGGGCGACAGGATTATCTGAAGGCCTGATTGGCCGGCGGTGACGCCTTACTGCTTGGTTTGGACGCCGGAGTCCAGCGAGTTCGGGTATCCGTCCACATCGAGGGTCCCGCCGTCAGCAACGGATTTGCCCGAGCTGAGGGTCGTCGCGGTGACCAAAAAGATCTGCTTCTGGACGCTTGTGCCTTGGGTTACCGTGCCCTTGTCAACCGTGCTCGTGCCGACGGTCTTGGTGGTGCCGTTGAAAACGACCGTTCCTGTACTGGTCGATGGCGTGCTGGCGGTTCCGGCGCAACCCACCGCAGGAAAATTAATTTCCGTATCGGTGAATGCCAAGCTGCTGGCCCCCGTGGCAGTGATGACCGTCGTTTCTTTTTGGGATCCGGAAGTGCCGGTCGATAAACAGGCGGACCATGTGCCGACGTACCGACTTGCGTCTCCCGCCGCTAGAACTGTTGTTGTCGTAGCCGTTGCAGTGGTGGCCGTCGCGGTTGCGGGACCATCGCCTCCTCCCCCGCACGAGGCAAATAAAGCCAGCAGGGAGACGCTCGAAACGAGGGAAATCAGTTTCTTCATGGGATCACCTCAGGTAGTTGGCTCATCATTAAGAACTAACTGTGAGGCGATGTAAAGTGATCGCTTAACTATTTCAAATGAAGCCCGTTCTACTTACGCGGGTAAACCCGATTTCCCCTGTGAGCGCTGGGGTGTCCTCGTGAGTGCACGACAATCGATCACCGAAATGACCCTCACCGAGCTCAAATACATCGTCGCCGTGGCGCGGGAAAAGCACTTCGGCAAGGCCGCCGAAGCCTGCTTCGTCTCGCAGCCCACCTTGTCGGTGGCGATCAAGAAGCTCGAGGATGAGTTGGAAGTCAAGCTGTTCGAGCGCAGCGCCAACGAGGTGGCCGTCACACCTTTGGGCGAGGAGATCGTGCGTCAGGCCCAAAGCGTGCTGGAGCAGGCGGCCAACATCAAGGACATCGCAAGGCGCGGCAAGGACCCGCTGGCCGGCCCGCTGAAACTGGGTGTGATCTACACCATCGGGCCTTACCTGCTGCCCGACCTCGTGCGCCAGGCCATAGTGCGCACTCCGCAGATGCCGCTGATGCTGCAAGAGAACTTCACCGTGAAGCTGCTCGAGATGCTGCGCACCGGCGAGATCGATTGCGCGATCATGGCGGAGCCGTTTCCCGACACCGGGCTGGCCATCGCCCAACTCTACGATGAACCGTTCCTGGCTGCGGTGCCGAGCAGTCATGCCTTTGCCGCCAAGAGCACGATCACCGCGCAGGAACTCAAGAGCGAAACCATGCTGCTGCTGGGAACCGGCCATTGTTTTCGCGATCATGTGCTGGAGGTGTGCCCCGAGTTCGCGCGCTTTTCCAGCGACGCGGAGGGCATCCGCAAGAGCTTCGAAGGCTCATCGCTGGAAACCATCAAGCACATGGTGGCTTCCGGGATGGGGGTCACGCTGGTTCCGCGGCTGTCGGTGCCCAAGGACGCGCTGCTGGCGCGGCCGAGGCGCCGCAAGGAAGACCAGTCGTTCGTGAAATACATCCCATTCGACGGCGACCCGCCGGTACGCCGCGTCGTGCTGGCCTGGCGCCGCAGCTACACCCGCTACGAGGCCATCGCGGCGCTGCGCAACGCCATTTACGCCTGCGAACTGCCCGGCGTGCAGAGACTTTCATGAGAAATACCGATTCCACTCCTTCCAAGCTCTACCAGCCGGGCATCTTCGAGCCGATCCCGCCGGTCGCGCGTTATGTGCTGTTCAATCTGAGCGATGCCGGCGTCGATCCGGCCGCGATCAAGGAGGCCCTGACCCGGCTGACCCCGCTGGTCGATGGCAGCGATGTCGTCGTCGGCATCGGGCCTTCGCTGGTCAAGGCGCTCGGCGCCAGCATCGCCAACCTCCACGAATTTCCGGACCTCTCGCGCGGCGAGGTGAAGGTGCCCTCGACGCCCGGCGTGCTGTGGTGCTGGCTGCGCGGCTCCGACCTGGGCGATTTGCTGCACGTCACCCGCAAGGTGCAGAAGGCCCTCGCGCCTGCGTTCAAGGTGCGGCACGTGGTCGATGGCTTCCGCCATTCGTGGAAGGATGACCGCGGCGGCCACGACCTCACCGGTTTCGAAGATGGCACCGAAAACCCTAAAGGCGAAGCCGCGGAGGCGGCCGCGTTCGCGCGAGGACTCGGCGAAGGACTGGACGGTTCGAGCTACGTGGCTGTGCAGCAGTGGGTGCATGACCTGGATGCATTCGAGGCGCTGGAAGACGACGCCCGCGACCACCATATCGGGCGACGCCTGGCGGACAACGAGGAGATCGAGGACGCCCCCGCGACAGCGCACGTCAAGCGCACGGCGCAGGAAAGCTTCGAGCCCGAGGCTTTCGTGCTGCGCCGCTCCATGCCCTGGATGATGAGCATGCAGGCCGGGCTGATGTTCGTGGCATTCGGCAAGTCGCATCAGGCTTTCGAGCAGCAGATGCGGCGCATGGCGGGGCACGACGACGGAATCGTCGATGCGATGTTCAAGATTTCCAAGCCGGTGAGCGGGGCGTACTTCTGGTGCCCGCCCATGCGCGAAGGGCGGCTGGACCTGCGCCGGCTCGGCCTCGGCGTCTCGTGACCGAAAAGCTGCGCCTGTACCTGGACCTGGTCCGCTGGAACCGCCCGGCGGGGTGGCTGTTGCTGCTGTGGCCGACGCTCAGTGCATTGTGGGTGGCGGCCGATGGCTTTCCAGGCTGGCACCTCGTCGCGGTGTTCACGCTGGGCACCATCCTCATGCGCAGCGCGGGCTGCTGCGTGAACGATGTCGCCGATCGCGAGTTCGACCGGCACGTCAAGCGCACCGCCCAGCGGCCGGTCACGCGCGGGGCGGTCTCGGTCAGGGAAGCGCTGCTGCTGGGGGCGGTGCTCGCGTTGCTGGCCTTCGCGCTGGTGCTCACCACCAGCCCTGCGGCCATTGCCTGGTCGGTCGTCGCGCTGGCGATCGCATTGGCCTATCCCTACGCCAAGCGCTTCGTTTCGATGCCGCAAGCGGTGTTGGGCGTTGCCTTCAGCTTCGGTATCCCGATGGCATTCGCTGCGGTGCGCGGGGCTCACGCCTCGAGCCTGGCCGCAATCTTGTCGGCTGTGCCGCTGCTCGCATGGGTGCTGCTGCTCGGAAATCTTTTCTGGGTGGTGGCCTACGACACCGAATATGCGATGGTCGATCGGGAC
>JAQGMT010000073.1 GCA_028292185.1 Ramlibacter sp.
CGCGCTGGTGATCCTGGGCGCGCTCGGGTGGGCCGTGTGGCGCGGCCAGTTCGAAGGCGTAGAGGCCGAAGGGGAGCGCATTCTGCGCCCGGATTGACATGGGTCAAACCGGCGGGCGGGGCCGCGCCGGACACTCGGAACCTCTGCAAAGAAGGTATTCCATGAATCAACGAAGCGCTCCTGCCGCGACCTACGATGACACCGTCGTGCGGCAGTTCACGCTCGCCGCGGTGCTGTGGGGCGTGGTGGGCATGCTGGTCGGCGTGTTCATCGCGGCCCAGCTCGCCTGGCCCGAACTGAACTTCGGCATCCCCTGGCTTTCCTACGGCCGCCTGCGCCCGCTGCACACCAATGCGGTGATCTTCGCCTTCGGCGGCTGCGCGCTGTTCGCCACCAGCTACTGGGTGGTGCAGCGCACTTGCCAGGTGCCGCTGTTCCTCGCCAAGCTCGCGGGCTTTCACTTCTGGACCTGGCAGGCTGTGATCGTCGCGGCCGCGATCAGCCTGCCGCTGGGCTACACCCAAGGCAAGGAGTACGCCGAACTCGAATGGCCGATCGACATCCTCATCACCATTTCGTGGGTGGCCTATGCGGTCGTGTTCTTCGGCACCATCGGCATCCGCAAGGTGCGCCACATCTATGTGGCGAACTGGTTCTACGCATCGTTCATCATCGCCGTCGCCGTCCTGCACATCGTCAACAGCGCGGCGATTCCCGCCGGCTGGATGAAGTCCTACTCGGCCTATGCCGGCGTGCAGGACGCGATGATCCAGTGGTGGTACGGCCATAACGCGGTGGGTTTCTTCCTCACCGCCGGCTTCCTGGGAATGATGTATTACTTCATTCCCAAGCAGGCCGAGCGGCCGGTGTACAGCTACCGGCTGTCCATCGTGCACTTCTGGGCGCTGATCTTCACCTACATGTGGGCGGGCCCGCATCACCTGCACTACACCGCGCTGCCGGACTGGACCCAATCCATCGGCATGGTGTTCTCGCTGATCCTGCTGGCGCCCAGCTGGGGCGGGATGATCAACGGCGTCATGACCTTGTCGGGCGCGTGGCACAAGCTGCGCGACGACCCGGTGCTGCGCTTCCTGATCGTGTCGCTCTCGTTCTACGGCATGAGCACGTTCGAGGGGCCGATGATGTCGATCAAGACGGTGAACTCGCTGTCGCACTACACCGACTGGACCATCGGCCACGTGCACTCCGGCGCGCTCGGCTGGGTCGGCCTGATCTCGATGGGCTCGCTCTATTACCTGATCCCGCGCCTGTTCGGCCAGAAGAAGATGTACTCGGTCCCGGCGATCGAGATCCACTTCTGGACCGCGACCATCGGGATCGTGCTGTACATCGCGGCGATGTGGATCGCGGGTGTGATGCAGGGCCTGATGTGGCGCGCCATCAATGCCGACGGCACGCTCACCTACACCTTCGTCGAGTCGGTCAAGGCCACATATCCCTTCTACGTGATCCGCGTTGTCGGCGGCCTGCTGTACCTGGGCGGCATGCTGATCATGGCCTGGAATACCTGGATGACGGTGGCGGCGGGGCGTTCGGTACGCATCTCCGTCCCGATGCCGCAGGCCGCGTGAACGAAAGCAAAACCATGAGCGACACCCCCACCCCCGGTTTCTCGCACGAGAAGATCGAGACCAGCAACTTCCTGATGATCGTGCTGATCCTGCTCGTGATCGCCGTCGGCGGCCTGGTCGAGATCGTGCCGCTGTTCTTCCAGAAGTCGACCACCGAGGCGCTGCAAGGCGTGAAGCCCTATACCGCGCTGCAGCTGGCCGGGCGCGACATCTACACCCGCGAGGGCTGCTACAACTGCCACTCGCAGATGATCCGCCCGTTCCGCGCCGAGACGCTGCGTTACGGCCACTACTCGGTGGCCGGCGAATTCGTCTACGACCACCCGTTCCAGTGGGGCAGCAAGCGCACCGGCCCCGACCTGCACCGCGTGGGCGGCAAGTACAGCGACGAGTGGCACCGCATCCACCTGAACAATCCGCGCGATGTGGTGCCCGAGTCGAACATGCCCGCGTACACCTGGCTGGACAAGAACACCGTGGACGCCGCCGCCATGCCGGTCCATATGACGGCGCTGCGGCGGGTGGGCGTTCCGTACACCGATGCCGAGATCGCCAAGGCGGCCGAGGACGTCAGGGGAAAAACCGAAATGGACGCACTCGTCGCCTATCTGCAGGTGATGGGGCTGGCACTTAAGTAAATAAACAAATGAACTTGCGGGACAGGTCTTCAGCTCTGTCCCCAACTGAATAGGCAGATCTTCATGGACGTCACAACCCTTCGTATCGCCGCCACGCTGGCGTGCTTCATCGTCTTCATCGGCATCTGGTACTGGGCTTTCGCGGCCCGCAACCGCGCCCGCTTCGAAGAAGACGCCGGCATTCCGTTTCAGCAGGACTGACAGCACCCCGGAGACTTTTTTTCATGAGCGATTTCAACGCCAACTTCTGGTCGGTCTACGTGACCACCGCGACGCTGGTGGGCATCCTGGCCTGTCTCGCGCTGCTTTGGATCACGGCACGCAAGAAGGTCGCGCCCAGCAACGACAACACCACGGGCCACGTCTGGGACGAGGACCTGCGCGAAGCGAACAACCCCATGCCGCGCTGGTGGATGTGGCTGTTCGTGATGTCCATCATCTTCGGCCTGCTGTACCTGGTGGCCTACCCCGGCCTGGGCAGCTATCCGGGCCAGCTGGAGTGGACCACGCGCGGAGAGCACGCGGCCGAGATGGACCGCGCGCAACAACAGCTCGCACCGCTCTACGCCCAGTTCACCGCGAAGAAGGTGGAGGAACTCGCCGGCGATGCCAACGCGATGGCGGTCGGCGAGCGGCTGTTCATGAACAACTGCGCGCAATGCCATGGCTCGGACGCGCGGGGAAGCAAGGGCTTTCCCAACCTGACCGACACGGACTGGCTGCATGGCGGGTCGCCCGAAAAGATCGTCGAAACCATCACCAAGGGCCGGCGTGGCCAGATGCCGCCGATGGCGGCTGCCGTGGGCACGCCCGACGACGTGAAGAACGTGGCCAACTACGTCCTGAGCCTGTCCAAGAGCCCGCACGACTCGGTTCGCGCGCAACTGGGCCGGGCGAGTTTCACCGCGTGCGCGGCGTGCCACGGCGTCGACGGCAAGGGCAACCAGGCGATCGGCGCGCCCAACCTCACGGACGACACCTGGCTGCATGGCTGGGGCGAGCAGGCCATCGTCGCCATGGTCAACCAGGGCAAGATCAACGAGATGCCGGCGCAGGCCGGCAAGCTCAGCGAGGCGCAGATCCACGTGCTGGCCGCCTATGTGTGGGGCATGTCGAACAAGGTCCAGGGCAAACCTTGAGTCGAGCCATGTCCGGCAACAGCAGTACCGCACCGGCCGGCATCGGCATCCGCAAGATCATCCCGATCGTGCCGGCGCCGTCCGGGCCAGCTGAGGCGGAGTCGCTGTACGAAGCGCAAGACAAGATCTATCCGCGCGCAGTCGCCGGGCGCTTCGCCCGGGTGCGCTGGGCGTTCGTCTGGCTGACCCAGCTGGTGTTCTATTGCCTGCCGTGGCTGACCTGGACCACCGAGGCCGGGCAGCGCCAGGCGGTGCTGTTCGACCTCGCAGCGCGCCGCTTCTACCTGTTCGGGTACGTGCTGTATCCGCAGGATTTCATCTATCTCACCGGCTTGCTGGTGATCAGCGCCTTGTCCCTGTTTCTCTTCACCGCGCTGGCGGGGCGCGTCTGGTGCGGCTTCGCTTGTCCGCAGACCGTCTACACCGAGATGTTCCTGTGGATCGAACGCAAGGTGGAAGGCGACCGCAACGCCCGCATGAAGCTCGACGGCTCGCCGATGACGCTGGAGAAGCTGGTCAAGAAGTGGTTCAAGCATCTGCTGTGGATCGGCCTGGCGATGTGGACGGGCTTCACTTTCGTCGGCTACTTTTCGCCGGTTCGCGAACTCGGCCTCGAGTTCCTGCAGACCCGCATGGGCTCCTGGGAAGTGTTCTGGGTGTTCTTCTACGGCTTCGCCACTTACGGCAATGCCGGCTTCCTGCGCGAGCAGGTCTGCAAGTACATGTGCCCCTATGCGCGCTTCCAGAGCGCGATGTTCGACAAGGACACGCTGATCGTCAGCTACGACGCGGCCCGCGGCGAGCCGCGCGGCTCGCGGTCGCGCAAGGCCGACCCGCAAGCGCTGGCGCTCGGCTCCTGCGTCAACTGCAACCTGTGCGTTCACGTGTGTCCCACCGGCATCGACATCCGCAACGGGCTGCAATACGAGTGCATCGGCTGCGCGGCCTGCGTGGACGTCTGCGACAGCGTGATGGACCGCATGAATTACCCGCGCGGGCTGATCCGCTTCACCACGCAGAATGCGATGGCGCAGCGTTGGACCCTGCCCGAGACGCTGCGCCACGTCCTGCGCCCGCGCGTGCTGGTCTACGGCGCGGTGTTGCTGGCGCTGTGCGTCGCACTGGCCTGGAGCCTCGTTGCCCGCACCCCGCTGAAAGTGGACGTTGTGCGCGACCGCGCGGCGCTCGCGCGCATCGTGGCGGGCGGCAAGCTGGAAAACGTGTACCGGCTGCAGATCATGAACGCCACCGAGCGGCAGCAGCATTACCGCCTGATGGCCGAAGGCCTGCCGGGCCTTGCGCTGACATCCGAAACCGAAGTGGCGGTGGGGCCGGCGGAATCGCGCTGGGTCGCGGTGCGCCTGCAGATTCCGTACGGCAGCGCTTCGCCCGGCTCTCATCCCATCCACATTCAAGTGACTTCGTTGGCCGGCGACAGCCAGGTCAGCGAGAAGTCGGCCTTCCTGGTGCCTCGCTGAGGACAGCTCCCATGACTGAAGACGAAACCAAACAATCCCATAAAGCCTGGTGGCGGTACGGCCACGTCTGGCTGGTGATCGCCGGTCCCGCCGCCGTGGTGGTGGCCAGCCTGGCCACCGGTTGGATCGCCGCGAGCGGCCAGGACCCCTTGGTGGCGCAGGACTACTACCGCCGTGGCCTGGAGATGAACAAGACCCTCGCCGCAGAGAAAGCCACTCTGCCGGCGCTGCAGGGACGCGACCACGCCGCGACGCCGGCGCCGGCCGTCCCGCGCTAAAGGCGCGGAGCCCCATCGTCGGAGACAAGCCATGTGGAACCACAAGCAAGCGATCTGGATCCTGTGGCCGGCGTTCATGTCGGCCTGCCTGCTCGAGGTGCTGGTGTTCGCGCTGGTCGACCCGCTGGACCTGCATTGGTCGGGGCGGGCGCTGCCCTGGTCGCGCCAGGCGGTCTACACCACCGCCTTTTTCGTGTTCTGGGCCGCGGGCCTGCTCTCCGGCGCGCTGACCACGCTGCTGCGCGCGCCCATGCCCAAGGTGAGCGACTGCCCCTTCCCGGTGGGCGCCCGCCCGGACGATTGTCCGCACCAGGCGGACTGAGGGGTCGAGGCCGCTTTGCAGGCGCAGGCAAGCCCAAATGATGGGCGGCGCAAGCTTGTGCTGTAATTTGCAGCTGTATCCCCTTACAGTCCCTCGTGCCCACCTCGTCATACACGCCCGAACTCGCCGCCGCCCGGCTCTCGGGCCTGCTCGAGTCCGCGATGGACGCGATCATCACGGTCGACCCGCAGCAAAAAATCGTGCTGTACAACCGCGCGGCAGAGCGCATCTTCGGCTGGCCCTTGGCCAAGGTGAAGGGCGAGCCGCTCACCATGCTGCTGCCCGAGCGCTTCCAGGCCAGCCATGCGCAACATGTGACCCAGTTCGGCGAAACCGGCGTCACCTCGCGGCGGATGGGTACGAGCGAGGTGGTCTACGGAAAGCGTGCCAACGGCGAGGAATTTCCGGTGGATGCCTCGATCTCGCAGGTCGACAGCCCGGAAGGCAAGCTGTTCACCGTGATCCTGCGCGACGTCACCGAGCGGGTGCGCGCCCATGAAGACCTGGCGGCCTTCGCCACGCAGGCCAACGCCCTGCGCGAGCAGGAGAAGAGCCGGGTCGCGCGCGAGCTGCACGACGAACTGGCGCAGTCGCTCACCGCGCTGAAGATGGACACGATTTTCGTGCGCGACAACCTGCGCGCGGATCCGCAGCGGGTCGCCGCCAAGCTCGAAGACATGCTGGCGATGCTGGATGCCAGCGTGGCCGCCACCCGCCGCATCGCGGCTGACTTGCGGCCGCTGCTGCTGGACGACCTCGGCTTGATGCCGGCCATCGAGTGGCTGGTGCAGAACTTCACCCAGCGCACCGGCGTGGCCTGCGAACTGCTGGCGGACGAGGACCTGGAACTCCATGAACCCTACGCCACCGCGGTGTTCCGCATCGTGCAGGAGTCGCTGGTCAATGTCGCCAAGCATTCGCACGCGACGCGGGTGGAAGTAAGCATCGCGCGGGACGGCGCCGAAATGACGCTGAAGGTGCAGGACAACGGCGTGGGTTTTTTGCCCGGCACCACCCGCAAGCCGGGTTCGCTGGGCCTGGTCGGCATGAGCGAGCGCGCGCAACTGCTCAAGGGGCGGGTCAGCGTGGACAGCGCGCCCGGACGCGGCACCACGGTGCAGGCGAGTATCCCGGTGCAGGACGAAGGAAGCCCGCCTTGACCCGCATCGTGATCGCCGACGACCACGCCATCGTGCGTGAAGGCCTCAAGCGGATCGTCGCCGCCGCCGCCGAGCTGGACGTGGTGGACGAAGCCGCCGATGGCAACGAAGTCATGCGCGTGGTGCGAGAGCGCGAATTCGACGTGCTGGTGCTGGACCTGTCGATGCCGGGGCGCAGCTGCATGGAGCTGATCAAGCTGGTCAAGAGCGAGCGGCCCAAGCTGCGCATCCTCGTCTTGAGCATGCACCAGGAGTTGCAGTACGCCGTGCGGGCCATCAAGTCGGGCGCCAGCGGCTATCTCACCAAGGAAAGCGCGCCGGAGCAACTGGTGCAGGCGATCCAGAAGATCGCCGGCGGCGGCGCCTACATCAGCGCCGAAGTGGCCGAGCAACTCGCCCTGGGCGCGATGCCGGGCGCGCAAACCGCCGCGCCCCACCAATCGCTCTCGGACCGGGAGTTCCAGGTCTTTCAATTGCTGGTGGCGGGCACTTCCGTCACCGACATCGCGGGGCGGCTGATGCTGTCGGTCAAGACCGTCAGCACGCACAAAGCCAACCTGATGCAAAAGCTCGGCCTCGGCAACCAGAGCGAACTGGTCCGCTATGCCCTGCGGCACGGGCTGGCCGACGAACTCGAGCCCTGAGGGGCGCGCCTGGGAATCCTCCTAGGCAGGCTCGGCCGAACGGCGGCGAGCGTTCAGACTTATCCGAGTCCCCGATTCAGCGGGCGCCGATGGTGGCGCGGCGGCCTGTCGCCGAAAGTACAGGCATGGCAAGCCGCAACGTCAATGTCTACCTCGCGGATGATTCGCAAGCGATTCGGGCGCGCGTCGCCGCGATGCTGGGCGCCTGCGCGATGAAGATCGTGGGCGAGGCAGAGACCCCGCAGGCCTGCATCGAAGGAATCCTCGCCACCCAGCCGGACGTCGTCGTGCTCGACGTCCAGCTCGAAGGCGGGCAGGGGCTGGAGGTGCTGCGCGCGGTGCGTCCCGTCGCGCCGCGGATCGCCTTCGTCGTCTTCAGCAACAACTCCGGTCCCGCTTATCGCAAGCGATATCTCGCCGCGGGCGCGGTGAGCTTTCTGGACAAGACCGCCGAGTTCGACCAGCTCCCCCAGGCCGTGCGCAGCGCACCGCAACAGATTTGCCATTGATCCATCCGTGAAAGAAGAGCTCATCATGTCTACTGCCACGCTTCAAGCCCCGCTGCGCGCTTTCAAGATCACACCGGTTCCCGCGGCGGCGCGCGCAACCTCCGTCAGCACGCTGCAGACCCAGTGCTCGTCGTGTCATTTGCGCGACCTGTGCCTGCCCTGCGGCATGAACGCGCCGGAAGTGGAGCGCCTGGACAGCCTGATGTTCACCCGGCGGCGCGTGGCTGCGGGCCAGACGCTGTACCGCGAAGGCGAGAAGTTCCAGTACATCTACGCCGTGCGTTCGGGCACCTTCAAGTCGAGCCTGACGCTGGCCGACGGGCGCGAGCAGGTCAGCGGCTTCCACATGGCCGGCGAATTGATGGGCCTGGACGGCGTGGCCCAAGGCAAGCACGCCAGCAGCGCGATCGCCCTGGAAGACACCGAGATCTGCGCGATTCCGTACTCGCACCTGAACGAGCTGGCGATGCAAAACAGCAATATGCAGCATGTGGTCAGCCGCATGATGAGCCGCGAGATTGTCCGCGAGCACAGCCTGATGATGCTGCTGGGGAGCATGAACGCGGAAGAGCGGCTCGCCGCCTTTCTGCTGAACCTGTCGCAGCGGCTCAAGACGCGCGGCTACTCGGCCAGCGAATTCCACCTGCGCATGTCGCGCGCCGAGATCGGCAGCTACCTGGGCATGAAACTGGAAACGGTGAGCCGCACCTTCTCGGCGTTCCAGCAGCAAGGCGTGCTGGAGGTCGACAAGCGCCACATCCGCGTCCTCGACCTCGACCGGCTGGCCCGGGCGGTCGAGATGCGCGTCCATTGAACGAGGATCACCCGATGTCCCATCCCGCCAGCCAGATCATCCGCGACGAACACCGTGCGCTCGCAGCCGTGCTGCGGTCGGTCGTGATGCTCGCCGAACAGGGCCCTGGCGACCAGCCCGACCGCTTCTTCGACGTGTTGCGGGCGATGCTTTTCTACATCGACGAATTCCCCGAGCGCTTGCACCATCCGAAGGAGTCGAACCTGCTGTTCCCGAAGATCGCGCGCGCCGAGCCGGCCATGCTCGATTTGATCGGCAAGCTCGAAGCGGACCACATGGACGGCGAGGGGCGGGTGCGTGAGTTGCAGCACCTGCTGCTGGCCTGGGAACTCATCGGCGAGTCGCGGCGCCAGGTGTTCGTGGATGGCGCGGCAGCCTACATCAAGTTCTATCTGGAACACATGCGCATCGAAGAAACCCACGTGCTGCCCGCCGCCGAGCGTTCGCTCAGCAAGCAGGAGTGGGACGAGCTGGAGCAGGCCTTCCGCACCGACCCGGATCCGCTGGCCACCGGCATGCACGACTCCAGCTACGACCGCCTGTTCACGCGCATCGTCCTGTCGGCACCCGCGCCGATTGGTGTGGGCGCCGCGTTGGTCAAAGAGCGCGCTTGACCGGCAGCAGCGAGGCGGTGATGCAAGATCGCGTGATGCACGGGCCGTCGGGTGGCGGCCTGTGGCAAGCGCGCCGCAGCAGAGAATGAGCCGGACGAAAGGAGTACGCTCTAACGCATGAAATACAAGGACTATTACGCGGCGCTTGGCGTGCCGCGTGATGCCGATCTGGACGCCATCAAGAAGGCGTACCGGAAACTGGCGCGCCAGTACCATCCGGACGTTTCGAAGGCGTCCGACGCCGAAGCGCGCTTCAAGGAAGCCGCCGAAGCGTATTCCACGCTGAAGGACCCGCAAAAGCGCGCGGCCTACGACGAGCTCGGCCAGCGCCCGAGCGGCGAGGAGTTCGCGCCACCGCCGGATTGGCGGCACCAGTACGCCGAGGGGGCACACGCCTTCGAGGACATCGACCTCGCCGACTTGCTCGATGCGCTTGGCCGCGGCGGGCGCGGCTCTTCGCGCGGTCCGGTGCCCAGGCCCGGCCGCGACCACGAAGCCGAGGTGCGCATCAGCCTGGAAGACGCGCATCGGGGCACCACGCTCAATCTCGAAGTGCAGTACGAGGACGGGCCGCGCACGCTCGCCGTCACGATTCCGGCGGGCGTCACCGAGGGGCAGAGGCTGCGCCTGCGCGGCAAGGGCGGGCCGGGCCGCAACGGCGGCGCCAACGGCGACATCTACCTGCACATCGCACTGGCGCCGCATGATCGCTTTCGCGTCGAGCGCCACGACCTGTATTTCGACCTGGCGTTGACGCCGTGGGAAGCGGCGCTGGGCAGCGAGATCGAGGTGACGACATTGGACGGGGCGGTGTTGCTCACCGTGCCGCCGGGATCACGCTCCGGCCGCAAGCTTCGGCTGCGCGGACGAGGCCTCGCGAACGGGCGCGGCGGGCACGGCGACTTGTACGCGGTGGTCCACATCGACGTGCCGGCCACGCTGACGCCCGAGGAACGGACACTTTTCGAACGGCTGGCGCAGGCCTCGCGCTTCAATCCGCGCGCGGTCGCCGGCACAGGGAGTTCACATGACACCACAGCCGCATGATTGGGACCGGCCCGAAGCGGGCGAAATGATCACGCACGCCGAGCTGACGCAGGTGTGCCGCCTCAGCGCGCGCGAGCTGGATGAACTGGTCGAGTACGGCGCCATCGCGCCGCTGCAGCGCCAAGGCGAGCAGCTCGTGTTCAGCCGCGCCTGCGTCACGAGTCTGCGCATTGCCGCCCAGCTCAAGCAGGACTATGACCTGGACCTGTTCACCGTGGCCTTGTTGCACGAGCACTTGAAGCGCATCGAGGCGCTGGAGCGCGAAGTGCGATTCCTGCGTGCGCACCTGCCGGCGCACGTCGCGGCAGAACATCGCGAGGGGCCGCAGCCCTGGCGCGAGCCGCACGCGGGAACTGGCAGGCACTGAACGCGGCACGCCTGGGCGCAGCGCCGGCAAGCTTCGGCGGCGCGCTCGAGAAACCCGAACCGGCCCGACCACGCCACCGGGTAAGCGCCTCAATGGCGCGCGAGTGCCGCGTGCTCCTGTTCGTGCACGGCCTGGCAGCCGGTGCAGAAGGGTGTCGCCGGCATCGCCGCGAGCCGGCGCAGGTCGATGGCTTCGCCGCAGTCCAGGCACGCGCCGTAGCGGTGGTCCTGCAGGCGTCGGCGTGCCGCGAGCACCTGCTCGAGTTCGTGCGCGGCGTTCTCCGCCTGCACTTCGTCCACCACGGCCAGCGTGTCCTCGATGGCGATGTCCTTGAAATCGATCACGTCGCTGCGAGCCTCACCGGTGTCCGCTTGCGCTTCGCGTGTGTGCAGCACGGCGCAGAGTTCCTGCTCCCGGCCGGCCAGCAGCGCATCGAACTGGGCCGTCAGGCCGCTGTGGTATGTGTTCATCGCGGAACCTCTTTCATCCAGATGAGGCATTGTCGAAGGCGCAACTCCGGGGGTCTTTGATGCATGTCAAGCACCACCCCGCGCGTCGGGCCGAGGATTGAGCTGTATCCACTGACACCTCGAGGCCATCATGTTCAAGAAAATCCTGCTCGCCACCGACGGCTCACCCGCTTCCGCCAACGCGGCGCGCCTGGCGATCGACCTGGCACGCACGCATGGCGCGCGCCTCACCGCGCTTTACGTCGTCGATCCGTATCCCTACCTGGGCGTCGGGGAAGCCAATCCCCTGGGCTTCCAGGCCTACATGTCGGCTGCGCACGAGCACGCCGCCCAGGCCCACGCCGACATCAGCGCGATGTGCCGGGACGGCAGTGCCGTGGACCTGCATGTGCGGCGCGTCGAGGATATGCGGGCCTGCGAAGGCATCCTGCAAGGCGCGCACGAAGACGGCAGCGACCTGATCGTGGTGGGCTCGCACGGGCGCGCCGGCATCAGCCGTTTGATGCTCGGCAGCATTGCCGCCAAAGTGGTGGCGCAGTCGCTGGTGCCGGTTCTGGTCGCACGCGCGGACGCCGCCCACAGGTGAAGCGCGATGAGCGTTCGCAATCTTGAAGCGCTGTTCCGCCCCGCCAGCATCGCGGTGATCGGCGCGTCCGATCGTCCGGGCAGCGTGGGGGCGGTGGTGCTGCGCAACGTCAAGAACGGCGGGTTCAAGGGCGAAGTGTGGCCGGTGAACCGCCGGCACGACACGGTGGGTGGGCAGCGTGCCTGGCAGCACGTCGAATCCTTGCCCGCCGCGCCCGACCTCGCGCTGATCTGCACGCCGGCCCACACCGTGCCGGAACTGATCGGGCAACTCGGCCGCAAAGGCGTGCGGGCCGCGATCGTGTTGAGCGCCGGCCTCAAGCAGGTTCCGGTGCCGCGGGGCAGCAGTTTCGAGCAGCAGATGCTGGCCGCGGCCAAGCCCTATTTGCTGCGCATCCTGGGGCCCAATTGCATTGGCCTGCTGGTGCCGGGGATCGGCTTGAATGCCAGCTTCGCTCCCGGCAATGCCTTGCCCGGGCATCTGGCGTTCATCACGCAGTCCGGCGCCTTGGCCACCGCCATGCTGGACTGGGCGAACGGGCGCGGCATCGGCTTCTCGCATTTCGTTTCGATGGGCGACAGCGCCGACGTGGATTTCGGGGACGTGCTGGACTATCTTGCGTCCGACCCCGGCACCCGCGCCATCCTGATGTACGCCGAATCGGTCAAGGCGGCGCGCAAGTTCATGTCGGCTGCCCGTGCTTGCGCGCGCAACAAGCCGCTGATCGTCGTCAAGTCCGGCCGCGGCCCCGACGGCGCGCGCGCTGCCGCGTCGCACACGGGCGCGCTGGCCGGCTCCGACCTGGTGTTCGACGCCGCCGTGCGGCGCGCCGGCATGTTGCGCGTGGACACCCTGGAAGAATTGTTCGATGCGGCGGAAACGCTGGCGCATGCGCGCCCGCTCGTGGGCGAGCGGCTGGCGATCCTGACCAACGGCGGCGGCGCCGGTGTCTTGGCGGCCGATGCGCTGACGCTCGGCGGCGGCAAGCTGGCCTCGCTGGCGACAACCACCCTGGCCGGGCTGGACCGCTGCCTGCCGGCGACCTGGTCGCACGGCAATCCGGTGGATATCATCGGCGACGCGCCGGCGTCGCGCTATCGCGATGCATTGGAGGTGCTGCTCGCGGCGAGCGAGGTGGACGCGGTGCTGTTCGTTCATGCGCCGACCGCGCTCGTTGCGGCAGCCGACATCGCCGGGGCGTGCTTGCCGCTGATGCAGCGCAGCGGCAAGCCGGTGCTGACCTGCTGGTTGGGTGGAGCGGCGGTTGCCGCGGCGCGCAGTTCGTATGCCGCGGCCGGCATTCCTACCTACAGCACGCCGGAGCGTGCCGCCGACGCATGGTTGCACCGGGTCGTGCACGCACGCAACCAGCTCGCCTTGCAGGAGACCCCCGCGGCGATGCTGGAAAACTTCAGGCCCGACGGCGAGGCCGCGCAATCGGTGATCGACGAAGCGGCAGCGATGGGCCACGAGTGGCTGGACGAGGTGCAAGGCAAACAATTGCTCGCCGCCTATGGCATACCGACGGTGTCCACGCAAAGGGCTCACAACGTCGAGGAGGCCGTCGCGGTCGCGGCGCGGATCGGCTACCCCGTGGCACTCAAGATCGTCTCGCCGCAGATCGTGCACAAGTCGGATGTCGGCGGCGTGGAGCTGAACTTGAATTCGGCGGACGAGTTGCGTGCCGCTTCGGTGCGGATGCGCCAGCGCGTGGCGCGCCTGCAGCCGGCCGCCCACGTGCAAGGCTTCGCGGTGCAGTCGATGGTGCACCGGCCGGGCGCGCGCGAGTTGATTCTCGGCATCTCCGCCGATCCCGTGTTCGGGCCGGTACTGCTTTGCGGCCTCGGCGGGGTGGAGGTGGAACTGCAAAAGAAGCACGCGATTGCGCTGCCGCCGTTGAACGCGAATTTGGCGCTGGATCTGTTGCAGCGCAGCGGTGTCGCGCCGATGCTCGCCCCGTGGCGCAGCCGCCCGGCCGCGGACCGTCAGGCCGTGATCGACACCTTGCTCAAGCTCTCGCAACTGGCCTGCGACTTCCCGCAGGTCGCCGAGCTCGACATCAACCCGCTGCTGGTGGATGCGCAGGGCGCGATTGCCCTGGACGCGCGCGTGCGGCTGCATTCCGCCGGCCGCGCCGTCGCGCCCATGGCGATCCGGCCTTATCCCCAACAGCTCGAGGAGAAGTTGGTGCTCGGAGCCGGCGAGTTGCTGGTGCGCGCCATCCGCCCCGAGGACGGCGAGCGCCTGCACGCTTTCTACGCCAAGGCCAGCCCCGCCGACATGCGTTTGCGCTTCTTCATGGCGCGGCGCGAGGTCCCGCATTCGGAACTGGCGCGCTACAGCCAGATCGACTACGACCGGGAGATGGCGTTCATCGCATTGGCGCCGCCTGATGGCGAGGGACGCCGTGCGATGGCCGGGGAGGTGCGCGCGGTCTGCGATCCCGACAACCGGAAGGCCGAGTTCGCCATCCAGGTGGCGTCGGCCTGGCAGGGCAAGGGACTCGGGCGCTTTCTCCTGGCCAAGATGCTTCGGTATCTGCGCGAGCGCGGCACCGGCGAGGTGGCGGGGCAATGCCTGCTTGAAAACGGGGGCATGGCCGAGCTTGCGCGGCATGCGGGATTCGAGGTGGCGCCGGGCGCAGACTCGGTCGCCATGCGCCTGGTGTTGCACGATGGACTTTGAAGTTTCGCCGCGAGCCGCGCAGTACCTGGCCAGGCTGGAAGCATTCAGCGAGCGTTACCTGCTGGCGCACAACGCGGCCTGGCAAGCCTGTGCCGCGCGTGGCGAACACCCGGGCTTCATGGAGGACCTGAAATCGCTGGCGCGCGGCGAAGGACTGTGGAACCTCTGCCTGCCCCTGCTGGCCGAACGCGAGCCGGGCACGCGCCTGTCCAACCTGGACTACGCGCCGCTGGCCGAAGCGATGGGGCGCCTGCCGTGGTCGGCCGAAGTTTTCAACTGCAATGCGCCGGACAGCGGCAACATGGACTTGCTGCAAAGGAACGCGAGCCCGGCCCAGCGCGAGCAATGGCTGGTGCCGCTGCTCGAGGGCCGGATCCGCTCGGCGTTCGCGATGTCCGAGCCGGACGTCGCTTCATCGGACCCCACCAACTTGCAGACGTCGGTGCGCCGTCAAGGCGACGAGCTGGTGATCAATGGCCGCAAGTGGTTCATCACCGGTGCGGCGCATCCGCACTGCAAGTTGCTGGTGGTGATGTGCCGCAACGACGAAGGTTCGGATCCGCCTAGCCCGCATGGTGCCCACAGCATGGTGCTGGTGCCGCTGCCGTCCGCGGGCGTGCAGGTGCTGCGCAACATTCCGATCATGCAACACACCGCGCTGGACGGGCATTGCGAAATCCTGCTGCGTGACGTGCGCGTTCCCGCCGCCAGCTTGCTGGGCGGGTGGGGGGACGGCTTCGCGATGGCACAGTCGCGCCTGGGGCCCGGGCGCGTTCATCACTGCATGCGCACCATCGGCCAATGCGAGCTGGCGCTGGAACTGGCTTGCGATCGGGCACTGGAGCGGCGCGCGTTCGGCAAGCCCTTGTCGGACCAGGCCAATGTGCAGGACTGGATCGCCTTGTCGCGCCTGGAGATCGACCAGGCGCGGCTGCTGGTGCTGCGCGTCGCCTGGATGCTGGACCAACGAGCGTCGCCTCACGCATTGCGGCCGGCGGTTGCGGCGATCAAGGTGGTGGCGGGCCGATTGCAGACGCGGGTCGTCGATCGTGCGATCCAGATCTTCGGCGCGATGGGCCTGTCGCCCGACACGCCGCTGGCGTGGCTATGGACCTGGGGCCGCGCGCTGCGGCTGATGGACGGGCCCGACGAGGTTCACTTGCGCACCGTGGCGCGCGACGAACTGGCGCGCGCCAGGGAACGCGGCGGCGCCTCCGCCGCTTACTTCACGACGCCGGCGCAGATGCAAGCGGCGGTGCGCATTCGCTAGCCGATCGCTCAGGGAATCGCCAGCACCACATTGCCGACGGCCTCGCCGCGTTCGACCAGTTCGTGCGCCGCGGCAATCTGCGCCAGCGGCAGGCGCTGGGCGATGTTGTGGACCAGCGCGCCCTTGGCGAGCAACTCCGTCAAGACAGTTTCCGCCCGGCGCCGGTCCTCGGGCGTGAGGTTGTACACGATGAAGAAGTGCAGGCTCTGGTTCTTGGCGATCAGCGGAAAAAAAGGCAGGTTGAAAGTCCCTTGTCCGCTGCCATAGACCAGCCAGTCCCCGCCAGGGCGGACGATCTCGGCATCGAGCGCGCCGTTGGCCGCAACGTCCACCTCGATGATGCGGTCTACGCCCGCGCCCTGCGTGGCGGCGCGCACGCGCTCGGCAACTTCGCCTTCGCGATAGTTGATGGCGAGGTCCGCACCCGCCTGGGTTGCCAAAGCGGCCTTGGCTGGGCTGCTCACCGTGGCGATCACTTGCCGCGCACCCAGCAAATGCGCGAACTGCACCGCGTAATGCCCGACCGCGCCGGCGCCGCCCGCGACCAGTACGCTACGTCCTTCCACGCCGCCGTGGGCGAGCGTCGCATGCAGCGCGGTGAGGGCGGGTATGCCGAGGCAGGCGCCGGCTTCATCTGAAACCGCATCCGGCAGCGCCACAGCCTGCGCCTGCGGCAGCACGACGTATTGCGCAGCGGTGCCGAAGGCGCGGCCCCATGCCGCGTTCCACACCCACACCCGCTCGCCGAGTCGCTGCGCCGCCACGCCGGAACCCACGGCGTCGATGATGCCCATCCCATCGCTGTGCGGAACGATTCGCGGAAAGGCCAGCACCGGGCTGCGCAGGCCGGCGCGCGTCTTCACGTCCGACGGATTGACGCCCGACCAGCGCAGGCGCACGCGCACTTCGCCCGGCCCGGGCGACGGGTCGGGAAGCGATCCCACGACCAGCACCTGCGCTGCGGGCCCGGTTCGCTCGTAGTAGCTGGCTTGCATGGCGGCTCCTTCGAAAAAACCCGATTGTCTGCCGGGCGCGGCTCGAAGGGAACCGCTTAGCCCACGCCGCGGCGGGCCATCATGTCGCGGCACATCGCCTCGAGCGGCGGGCCATCCACCAGCGCGGCAGCCGCCGGATACGCGATCTCCTCTTCGGCGACGGCTTTCATCCGCAGGTCCCCAGGTGTCCGCATTGCGTGCACCAGTCGCAACCGTCCTTGCGGATCATCGCGTGGGCGCCGCATTCGGGGCACTTGGCACCGGTGATGGCCAGCGGCGGGCCGGCGGGCGCGGCGTCGGTTGCCGCCGGCGTGATGGCCGTGCCGGCGCGCGCAGCGATCAGGTTCTGGATCGCGAACGCCACGGCCGCCACTTCGGAATCGTGCCATTGCGGCACCTGCGTGCCGTCGGCTTTCAGGTAGGTGCCAAGGCGCACCGGACCGCGGTCCCAGGCCACCTTGCGCATGTCGGCCAAGGCGCGATCGAGGAATCCGCCGCGCGCGGCCAGCGACAGCAGCCGCATGCTGGCGCTGATCCACTGCTGCGACTCGCCGTTCTGGCCCACCGGCATGAAGAACTCGATGGCGCGTTCGCGCCCGCCCGGCAAGGGCAGGAAGGAGATGATGAGGTACAAGGTCTGGCGGCCTTGCTGCGTCCAGTACTCGATCTTTTCAGCGACGGCCGACAAGGCGCCTTTGGGCCGGCTCTCGATCATGGCGCGCATCGGGTCCACCGCCGTAGCGGCCGCCACTGCGGGGGCTGCCGTGCCGGTGTCCAGCACCGAGCCGAGAATGCTGTTGG
>JAQGMT010000146.1 GCA_028292185.1 Ramlibacter sp.
TTGCTCCTGCTTGAGGCTGTGAATGAAGCCGAAGCAGTCGTTATTGGTTCCCGCCAGGCAGCCATCGGAGCGCACGTGAACGCAGCTGATGGCGCCGATGCGCCTGGCCACCGCATCCACCTCGTCCACGATGGTCATCGCTGTTTGCTTGTGCGGCAGCGTCAGGTTGCAGCCCGCGAAACCCAGCGGGTGCAAGGCGCGCAACGCAGCGGCGAGCCCATCGGGCGCAACGGCGAGCGGCAGGTAGGTACCGGTCAGCGCGTACTGCTGCATCCAGTGGTTGTGCAAAAGCGGCGAGCGCGAATGCATCACCGGCCAGCCCATCACGCCGGCCAGCAAAAAGCGCGCGGGAGACGTCTCAGCCATTGCCTGTCAGCCGAGCTTGCCGCGGAAATGATCCCAGGTGCGCTTGAACAGGGCCTCGTTCCAGAGCTTCTCGCGGCACAGCTCGATTTCCTGCTCGCTGAACGAGTAGGGCTTGCCGATCTGCAGCGCCATGTACTGCCGGTAGGCGTTTTCTTCCATGTAGTTGGCCAGCACAAAAGCCTCGACGATGTCCTTGCCGACCGTCACCGCGCCATGCGATTTCATCATCGCGGCCGGACCGAGGCCCAGCTTGTCCGCCAGGCGCCCGGCCATCACGGGGTTGTTGATCGAATTGGGCGAGTCGAGCACCGGCATCGGGTGAACCAGCGAGCCCTGCGCGTACACCGGCTGGTAGGGCTGGCCGACCATGCTCAGAAACGTCGACCATTTCGCATGCGCATGCACCACCGCTTGCACGTCCGGCCGCGCCTTGTAGATGCCGGCATGCAGGTGGAACTCGAGCGGCGGCTTGCCGTTGCCCTCGATCACCTTGCCGTCCATGTCGATGGTGCAGATGTCCGCGACCGTCAGCTTGCTGCGCTGGCACGAGCCGATGTTGATGAACATGCGTCCTTCGCCGGCGCGGACGCTGGCATGGCCGTTGTAATCGATGATGTTCGACTGCTCCAGCATGCGGATGCAGTCCACGAGTTGCTGTTTGAGTTGGGCGGGGTCCGTCATGGCATTGATTCCTCAACCGTTATTACACCACCGCGTCACCAGTTGACCTGCGTCCGCACCTGGCTGCGCCAGAGGTCCCACGCCCGCATGCCGGCGGTCTGATTGACCACGTCCGCGAGCCGGCCTTCCTCGCTATCCAGCGCCGCGATGGGCGCGCCGCCCCCGAGCGCCAGCGTCCAGTGCTGGATGCGCGCGTTGACCTCGGTGTACACGGCGCGGAACACGGCCGTTTGAAGCGTCGGCCCGCACGCCACGCTGCCATGCGCGCGCATCAGCGCGATGTCGTTCTGGCCCATGGTTTCCGCGAGCGCCACGCCTTTGGCGCCGTTGCCCACCAACATGTCGGTAGCGCCGAACTTCTCGCTGATGTCGAACACCGGCACCCCCGCCGCGATGAACGCCGCGTTGTGGAACATCGCCTGCATCGGCACGCCCACCAGGCCGAACGGGATCACGGAGGGTGAATGGCTGTGCACCACCGAATTGATGTCCGGCCGCGCCTTGTAGATTTCGCCGTGAATGAAGCGCTCCAGGAAACTGCCGCGGCCGTTGGCGTTGCACGGGTTGCTGTCCAGGTCGTACTCGATGATGTCTTCGGGTGTCACCAGCGCGGGTGCCTTGGAGCACGCCATGAAGTAGCGGTCGGGCGCTTGCGGGTGCCGCAGCGAGACATGGCCGAAGCCATCCATCACGCCTTGCGAAACCAGGATACGGCCGGCGGCGGCCAGGTCCGCCAGCATCTCGGCGGGGATGGGACCGCCGGATTCGGGAGCAGTGTTCATCTTTCAGTCTCGCTTTGATCACGTCGTGGCGATGCTAGCTGCTTTCAGCCGAGGGCTACCTTGGTGCATCACATGCCAGCAGGGTTGGCGAGGCCGGCGGCCGGGATGGGTGAGCACTCCGCCGAAATGCGGGCACCCGGGCTCCTCTCAGCGCGCTGCTCCGCGACTTGCGGTCGGTGGTCGGGGTGGCCGGGCGCAGGTCCATTCGCGTTGTTACCGCATTTCGCGTGCCGGCCAAGGTCTTGATGAGGCCATCTCCACGTGGTGACCATCACGCCCGCGAGCGTGACCGGAGAACGGTCATCCCGGCCGCCGGCCGCCAGCGAGCTGGTCGAGGGAAACTGTAGGCTATTGCACACGCCGCGTTTCAAGCGGACATATGCCCCCGGCCAGCGCCGCGAAGCCCCGAAGCCTAGAATCGAAGCGTGTCCATCCTTAATGCCGACCTGCACTGCCACTCCGTAGTTTCCGACGGGACGATGACGCCGGAAGATCTGGCTGCACGCGCGGTGGCCAACGGGGTCGAGCTGTGGGCCTTGACCGACCACGATGAGATCGGCGGCCAGCAGCGCGCCGCCGCCGCGGCGGCAAGCCATGGCATGAAGTACCTCACCGGCACCGAGATCTCGGTCACCTTCGCGGGTGAAACGGTGCACATCGTCGGGCTGGGCTTCGACCCCGAAGACCCGGGGATGCGCCAGGGGCTGGTGAACACGCGCGGCGGACGCGGACCGCGTGCCGTCGAAATCGGCGAGCAGCTGGCCAAGGTGGGCATCAAGGATGCGTACCAGGGCGCGCTGACCTACGTCGGCAATCCGGAACTGATCTCGCGCACGCACTTCGCCCGC
>JAQGMT010000159.1 GCA_028292185.1 Ramlibacter sp.
ACCGAGGAGCCGATCGACGTGTGGGTCGGCAACTATGTGCTCATGGGCTACGGCGACGGTGCCGTGATGGGCGTGCCCGGCCACGACGAGCGCGACTTCGCCTTCGCCCTCAAGTACAACCTGCCGAGCATGCAGGTGGTGCACGTCGACGGCGAGCACTACGACTATCACCACTGGCAGGACTGGTACGCCGACAAGCAGCGTGGCGTCACGATCAACTCCGACATCTACAGCGGCTTTTCGTACCCGGATGCAGTGAACGCCGTCGCGCATGCCTTGCAGCAAAAAGGCCTGGGCGAGAAGAAGACCACCTGGCGCCTGCGCGACTGGGGCATCAGCCGTCAGCGCTATTGGGGCACGCCGATCCCCATCATCCATTGCGACGAGCACGGCGCCGTGCCGGTGCCCGAAGACGACCTGCCGGTGGTGTTGCCGCAGGACTGCGTGCCCGATGGCTCGGGCAATCCGCTGAACAAGCGCGAGGATTTCCTGCGTTGCAAGTGCCCGGTGTGCGGCAAGGACGCGCGGCGCGAAACCGACACGATGGACACCTTCGTCGATTCGGCGTGGTACTACATGCGTTACTGCGACCCGAAGAACGACAAGGCAATGGTCGCCGGCGGCGCCGCGTACTGGATGCCGATGGACCAGTACATCGGCGGCATCGAGCACGCCATCCTGCACCTGCTGTACGCGCGCTTCTGGACCAAGGTGATGCGCGATTTCGGGCTGGTGAAGATCGACGAGCCGTTCACCAAGCTGCTCACGCAGGGCATGGTGCTCAACGAGGCATTCGTGCGGCTTGGCGAAAAGTCAGGCAAGCAGTATTTCTGGGCCCACGAGCTGGACATCGAACGGGACGAGCACGCCAAGGTGATCTCCGCGAAAGCCAAGGCCGACGGGCTGCCGGTCACCTACGAGGGCTGGACCACGATGTCCAAGTCCAAGAACAACGGAGTCGATCCGCAGGACCTGATCGAGAAATACGGCGCCGACACCGCGCGGCTGTACACGATGTTCACGGCGCCGCCGGAGGCAACGCTGGAGTGGAACGACGCCGCGCTGGAAGGCTCTTTCCGCTTCCTGCGCCGGGTCTGGAATTTCGGCCACAAGCTCGGCGACGCCGCCGCGAAGGCAAGTGGCGTGGCCGACAAGCTGACGGCCAATCTCGGCAAGCAGGCCAAGGCCTTGCGGCTGGAAATCCATACCGTGCTGCGCCAGGTGGATTACGACTATCAGCGCATGCAATACAACACGGTGGTGTCGGGCGCAATGAAGCTGCTCAACGCGCTGGAAGACTTCAAGGGCAGCACCGAGGCAGGAGCCGATGCCGCCGTGCGCGAGGGCTTTGGCATCTTGCTGCGCGTGCTGTATCCGGTGACGCCGCACATCGCGCAAGAGTTGTGGCAGGCGCTGGGCTATGCCCGCGGCCACGCAGAGCTGCTCGACGCGCCCTGGCCGAAGGTGGACGAGCAGGCGCTGATGCGCGACGAGATCGAACTGGTGCTGCAGATCAACGGCAAGCACCGCGGCTCGGTGCGAGTTCCGGCCGCGGCAACCCGGCACGAAATCGAGCAGCTGGCCGTCGCCAGCGAGGATTTCCTCAAGCACGCCGGGGCCGCGTCGCCGCACAAGGTGATCGTCGTGCCGGGACGGCTGGTCAACGTGGTGGTGTCGCAATGAACAGAAAACATTTCCTGGGCTTGGCCGGCGCGGCCTTGCTGCTGACGGGCTGCGGCTTCGAGTTGCGACAGGCGCCGCATTTCGCCTTCAGCTCGATCTACGTCAACGGCACTGCCGCCTCCTCGCTGGTGACCGAGTTGAAACGCATGATCGCAGCCGGGGGCAGTGTCTCGGTGGTCGATGCAGCGGGGCAGGCGGGCACGCAAGTGGTGCTGGACGTGACGGGCGACCAGCGCGAGAAGGTGGTGGTGGGCCTGAACGCTTCCGGCCAGGTGCGTGAGTTCCAGCTGCGCACCCGGGTGAAATTCAAGCTGCGCACGCCCGAAGGCAAGGAGCTCATTCCCGAAACCGAACTGCTGCAGCAACGTGACATCAGCTTCAACGAATCGGCGGCCCTGGCCAAGGAAGCCGAAGAAAGCCTGCTGTATCGCGACATGCAGACCGACATCGTGCAGCAGCTGATGCGCCGATTGGCCGCCATCAAGGCGATCTAGGCTGGTCGGGCGGGCGCTGCGGCGCTTAAACTCGCTGCATGCAGCTCGCCGCCGCGCAACTGAGCCAACACCTGCAAAAGGGCCTGAGGTCGCTCTACACCTTGCACGGGGACGAACCGCTGTTGATCCAGGAGGCGGCCGATGCCATCCGCGCGGCGGCCCGCCTCCAAGGCTATACCGAGCGCACCGTGCACACAGTGGCGGGCGCGCATTTCGACTGGAGCGAAGTGCTGGCCGCGGGGGGCTCGCTGAGCCTGTTCGCCGAAAAACAGATCGTGGAAATCCGGGTGCCGTCCGGCAAGCCGGGCAAGGAGGGCAGTCCCGCCTTGCAGCAGCTCGCGCAAAGTGCCGAAGGCAACGACAGCACCTTGACGCTGGTGCTGCTGCCCAAGCTCGACAAGATGACCCGCACCGGCGCCTGGTTCGGCGCGCTGGAAAATCACGGCGTCACCATCCAGGTCGAACCGGTCGAGCGGCAGGCCTTGCCGCAATGGATCGCCCAAAGGCTGGCGGCGCAAGGCCAGCGCGTGCAGGCGGGTGAAGAAGGCCAGCGCACGCTGCAGTTCTTTGCCGACAGCGTCGAAGGCAACCTGCTGGCCGCGCACCAGGAGATTCAGAAGCTCGGTTTGCTCTATCCGTCCGGCGACCGCTCCGATGGCGCGCCCGGCGTGCTCAGTTTCGAGCAGGTGGAAAGTGCGGTGCTCAATGTCGCGCGCTACGACGTGTTCAAGCTCTCCGAAGCCGTGCTGGGCGGCCAGGCTGCGCGCGCTCAGCGCATGCTGGACGGGCTGAAGGCCGAGGGCGAGGCCGAAGTGCTGGTGCACTACACGCTCTCGGAAGACATCCGGGCGCTCAAGCGAGTCAAGGATGCCATGGCCGGCGGCCGGCCCTTGCCGATGGCGTTGCGCGAGCAGCGGATCTGGGGTTTCAAGGAGCGTTTGTTCGAACGCGTCCTGCCGCGGCTTAGCGGCGTCGCCCTGGACAACCTGCTGCATTCGGCGCACCTGGTGGACGGCATCGTCAAGGGATTGAAGGTGCCCGAGTGGCCCGCCGATGGCTGGCAGGCGCTGCAGCGGCTGGCGATGCAGCTGTGTCTGGAGTGCACGACTTCTCCCTCCCCCTCTGGGGCAGGGCGGGGTGGGGGCACGCGGGCAACGGTGCCCCCACCCTAACCCTCCTCCAAAGGGGGAGGGATAATAGCCGGACCATGAACGCGCGAGAAAAGCCGCTGCAAAGCGTCGCCGAACACATGCAAACGCTGGGCTTGCAGGCCAGGCAAGCGTCGGCGGCGATGGCGCGCGCGGACGCGGCGGTGCGCAGCAAGGCCCTGCGAGCGCTGGCGCAATTGCTGCGCGCCAACGTGCCGTCGCTGCAAGCCGCAAACGCCCAGGACATTCAGCGGGCCACGGCCGCGGGGCTGGCGGCGCCGATGGTGGACCGTCTCCAGCTTGGCCCCAAGGTCATCGAGACCGTCGCGCAGGGCTGCGAACAGCTGGCGATGATGCCCGACATCATCGGCGAGATCATCGGCATGCGGCAGCAGCCCAGCGGCATCCGGGTGGGCCAGATGCGCGTGCCGATCGGCGTGTTCGGAATGATCTTCGAGAGCCGGCCCAACGTGACCATCGAGGCCGCGAGTCTCGCCATCAAGAGCGGCAATGCGTGCATCCTGCGCGGCGGCTCGGAGGCGATCGAGTCCAACAAGGCGCTCGCGGCATTGGTGCAAGAGGCCTTGACGCAAGCCGGCTTGCCCGCGCACGCGGTGCAACTGGTGCAGACCACCGATCGCGAAGCGGTCGGCCAGCTGGTCGCGATGCCGCAGTTCGTCGACGTGATCATCCCGCGCGGCGGCAAGGGCTTGATCGAGCGCGTCAGCCGCGAAGCAAAGGTGCCGGTGATCAAGCACCTGGACGGCAACTGCCACGTCTATGTCGATGATCCCGCCGACATCGCCATGGCGGTGAAAGTGGCTGACAACGCCAAGACCCAGAAATACAGTCCCTGCAATGCCATCGAAGGCTTGCTGGTGGCGCGTGGCGCGGCCGGCGAATTCCTGCCGCTGATCGGCGCGATCTTCGCTGCCAAGGGTGTGGAGATGCGCTGCGACGCCGAGGCGCTGGCGCTGTTGCAGGCGGTGAAGGGCGCGAATCTTAAACCAGCGACCGAGCAGGATTGGTACGAGGAGTACCTGGCGCCCGTCATCAGCATCAAGGTGGTGCAGGGCCTGGACCAGGCCATCGAGCACATCAATCAATACAGCAGCCACCACACCGACGCGATCATCACGCGCGACCACCTGCACGCGCAGCGCTTCCTGCGCGAGGTGGATTCGGCCAGCGTGATGGTCAACACCAGCCCGCGATTTGCCGACGGATTCGAGTACGGCCT
>JAQGMT010000193.1 GCA_028292185.1 Ramlibacter sp.
GCGGCAACACCTTCGGCAACCTCTTTGCCGTCACCAACTTCGGCGAATCGCACGGACCGGCCATCGGCTGCGTGATCGACGGCTGCCCGCCCGGCATGGAATTGTCGGAGGCCGACATCCAGCCCGACCTCGATCGGCGCCGTCCGGGCACCAGCCGCTTCGTCACGCAGCGCAAGGAAGAAGACAAGGTCCAGATCCTGTCCGGCGTGTATGAGGGCCGCACCACCGGCACGCCGATCTGCCTGCTGATTCAGAACACCGACCAGCGCAGCAAGGATTACTCGGAAATCGCGCAGAGCTTCCGGCCTGGCCATGCCGACTACACCTACCTGCAGAAATACGGCCTGCGCGATCCGCGCGGCGGCGGGCGGGCGTCCGCGCGCCTCACCGCGCCGATGGTGGCCGCGGGCGCGGTCGCCAAGAAGTGGCTCGCGCACAAACACGGCACCTTGTTTCGCGGCTGCATGCAGCAGATGGGTGATTTGCCCGTGGCCTTCGAGAGCTGGGAGCACGTGGCCCGCAACCCGTTCTTCGCGCCGGTGGCCGATGTCGCGCCACTCGAGGCCTACATGGACACCCTGCGCAAGGCGGGCGACTCCTGTGGGGCGCGTATCCGGGTCTGCGCCACGGGCGTGCCGGTCGGCCTGGGCGAGCCGCTGTTCGACAAGCTCGATGCCGACATCGCCTACGCCATGATGGGCATCAACGCCGTGAAAGGCGTGGAAATCGGCGCGGGCTTCGCCAGCGTGACGCAGCGCGGCACGACCCATGGCGATTCGCCCACACCGCGCGGTTTCCGGACCAACAACGCGGGCGGCGTGCTGGGCGGAATCAGCAGCGGCCAGGACCTCGAAGTCTCCATCGCCATCAAGCCCACCAGTTCCATCCTGAGCCCGCGCGAAACCATCAACCTCAAGGGCGAGTCCGCCGAGGTGGTCACCAAGGGGCGGCACGATCCCTGTGTCGGAATCCGCGCAACGCCGATCGCCGAAGCCATGCTGGCGCTGGTCGTGATGGAGCACGCGCTGCGGCAGCGGGCGCAGAACGGCGACGTCGATGCGCCCATCCGTCCGCCGATCGCCTCGTCGTTCCTTTGAGCGGACCCCACGGTAGAGTTCGCCGGCACCCGGCCGAGCGGGCCGGGCGGCGCTTTTCTGCTCATTCGCCAAGCGGCCCAAATGCGACTACGCTTGAGGCGCACGCTGAGCCGCTCACGATTGCCATGCCCCACCGCACTTCATCTCCGCCCCAGGTGACCGAGAGTCACTACCGGCAGATCGTGCAGAGCGCGGTGGATTACGCCATCGTCAGCTGCGACCTGCAGGGTCGGGTCACCAGCTGGAACGAAGGCGCGCGCCGCGTGCTTGGCTGGAGCGAACCTGAAATGCGCGGCCAGCCGGTGCAGCGCTTCTACGCGCCCGAGGACGTGGCCGCCGGCGCGTTGGAGCACGAGATGGAGACCGCGCGCCGCGACGGGGTCGCCCTGGACGAGCGCTGGCACGTGCGAAAGAGCGGCCAGCGCTTCTGGGCCGTCGGGGAGCTGATGCCGCTGAAGGACGAGGAGGGCGAGCGCATCACCGGCTTCGTCAAGATCCTGCGCGACCGCAGCTTCAAGCGCAGCCGCGACGCCCAGCTGCGCGAACTCAATGACACCCTGGTCGCGAGCGAGGCGCGCCTTCAAATGGCGCTGGATGTCGGTGGCATGGGAGTCTGGCAGTGCGACCTGAAGGCGCAGGCCGTGAAGTGGTGGCCGGGAATGGACACGATTCACGGCTTGCCGGCCGACACGCAGCCCATGCACCTGGAGCAATACCTGGAGCTGGTTCATCCCGAGGACCGGGCACGTGTGGCCGGCGCGGTGCGCGATGCGCTGCGCAACAAGAGCGCCCATCAGATCGAGTACCGCGTGGTCTGGCCCGATGGCACCGTGCATTGGCTCGAGGTGCGCGGCAAGCTGCTGATGGATTTGCAAGGCGAACTTTGGCGGCTCTCGGGCGTATGCCTGGACGTCACGGAGCGCAAGCGGGTGGAGCGCGACCTGGAGTTCCTCGCCCAGGCCAGCGACGAGCTCGCCCGCTTGCACGATTACGAGGACACCTTGAACCAGATCGCCCGGCTCGCCGTTCCGCATTTCGCCGACTGGTGCGCCATCGACATGCTCGGCGAGGCGGGTTCATTGCAGCGCGTGGTGGCAGCGCATGTGGATCCCGCGAAGGAGCAGCTCGCACGAGACCTGTATCGCCGGTTTCCAGCCGGAGTGGCCGGTCCCACCGCCGACGCGCGCTGGAACGTGCTGCGCAGCGGGCGCGCCGAGCGGATGCGTGAAATAACCCCGCAGGTGCTTGATGAGTCGGTGGCCGATCCCGAGTTCCGGGAGGCACTGCACGCCTTGGGGCTGCGGTCATCGATGTGCGTTCCGCTGGCGACGCGCGGCAAGGTGCTGGGCGTGATCACCTTCGTCACCGCCGAATCGCAGCGCCGCTATACCGCGCAGGACCAGGCGCTCGCGGAAGACCTGGCCCGGCGCGCCGCGGTGGCGATCGACAATGCCATGCTGCTGCGCGCCTTGCAGGATTCCGACCGGGCCAAGGACGTGTTCCTCGCCACCCTGGCGCATGAGCTGCGCAATCCGCTGGCGCCGGTCTGGAACGGTTTGTCTATCATCAAGCGCGCACCGGCCGACGCCGCGCGCGTGGAACACGTCGCGCAGATGATCGAGCGGCAGGTCGGCCAGCTCTCGCGGCTGGTCGACGACCTGCTGGACGTCTCGCGCATCAGCACTGGAAAGATCGAATTGGAAAAGCAACGCACCGACCTGGCGAGCATCCTGCGCTGCGCCATTGAAACCAGCCGCCCGCACATCGAATCCGCGCAGCACAAACTCTCTGTGCACCAGCCCGACGAGCCGGTCGAGCTGGACGCCGATCCGGTTCGGCTCGCGCAGGTGTTCTCGAATTTACTGAATAACGCAGCCAAGTACACCCGGCCGGGCGGCAACATCGACGTGGCCGTCCGCACCGAACCCGGCCAAGTGGTGGTATCCGTGCGCGACAACGGCTCGGGCATCGCCCCGGAGATGCTGACCAAGGTGTTCGCGCTGTTCACCCAGGGGACGCACCCATCGCAGCTCAGCCAAGGCGGCCTGGGCATCGGCCTGTCTTTGGTCGAGGGTCTGGTGCGCTTGCACGGGGGCAGCGTCGAAGCGCAGAGCGAGGGCGTGGGCAAGGGTAGCGAATTCATCGTGCGCTTGCCGCGGGCAGAGGCTCCCGCGGCCGCCGCGCCGGTGGCGCCGCAAGCCGCCGCCGAAGCTGCGCACGCCCAGCCGGCGCCTACCGTCCCCGCGCGCATCCTGGTGGTCGACGACAACCAGGATGCCGCCGGCACGCTCGCGGAACTGCTCCAGATGCTCGGCAGCGAAGTTGCCGTGGCGCACGATGGAAAGTCGGCGATCGACCGCACCATTCAGTTCAAGCCGCACGTGGTGCTGCTCGACATCGGCCTGCCCGACATCAATGGCTACGAAGTCGCGCGCAGCATCCGTACCCTTGCGGACTTGCCGCAGCCGAGGCTGATCGCCTTGACCGGCTGGGGCCAGGAGCAGGACAAGCGGCTGGCCGAGCAGGCCGGCTTCGATGAACATTGGACCAAGCCGGTCGATCCCGACCGGCTGCAGGGCCTCACCGGCTGAGCGCGGCTGTGCTGCGCGGGTGTCGGCACTCTCCTACCGCCCGCACTCCACTCGTTCGACACGGGGCGCGCCGCGGCAGCGCGATAGTTGGGTCTTTCCGCGAAGGAGTGCCCCATGGCCAAACCCAGTGCCAAGAACCCGCCGCGAGCGGGCAACGATGAAGCCGGCGAGAAGCAGCGCGAACTTCAGCGCGAGCAGGACAGCACCGACCAGCAGAGCAAGCAGCAGCAGGGCGGCGCGTCGGGCGACAAGCCGAAGGCCGTCCAGGCCGGTCCGCGCGAGCAACCCCAGCCGCCCTTTCCGGCGCAGCATCTCGCCAAGCCCGGTATCGAAGCCCAGATGGAGCTCAGGCCCCGCTTCGAGGCGCCCGATTACCGCGGCAGCGCCAAGCTCGAGGGCATGACCGCGCTGATCACCGGCGGCGACTCCGGCATCGGCCGGGCCGTGGCGGTGCTGTTCGCGCGCGAGGGCGCCGATGTGGCGATCGTTTACCTGAACGCGCACGAAGACGCCGAAGAAACCAAGCGCCACGTCGAAAAAGAGGGGCGCCGCTGCCTGCTCATCCCCGGGGACGTGAAGAGCTCGAAGTTCTGCGAGGAGGCGGTGAAAAAGACCGTCGCGCACTTCCAGCACCTGGACA
>JAQGMT010000202.1 GCA_028292185.1 Ramlibacter sp.
CCATTCGCGACTGGGTGCAGGGACACGTCGACTTCGTCTCGGGCACCTCCGACGGCAACACGTCGGCGATCGACACCCTGGTCACCAAGCAAGGCGTCTGCCGCGACTTTGCGCACCTGATGATCGCGCTGTGCCGCGCGGTCAACATCCCGGCGCGTTTTGCCACCGGCATGGACTATGGCGCGGCTCCGGAGCTGGGGCCGCCGGACTTCCATGCCTACGTGGAAGCCTACGTCGGCAATCGCTGGTACCTGTTCGATCCCTCGGGCACGGCGATTCCGATGGGTTTCGTGCGCCTGGCCACCGGGCGCGACGCCGCCGACTGTGCGTTCTCGTCGATCTTCGGCGGTGTCGAATGGAAGACGCCCATCGTCGAGATCGAAGCGGTCGCAGGTGAAGACGGCGTCAGCCGTGTGCCGGAACATACCCAGGAAGCGCTGTCGACCGACGCCGGTCAGATGTCGTGATACACCGGCAGGCAGCGGATGGTGGTGGTCACCGAGTTGGCGATGTAGCACTCCTCGTGCGCCTTGTGGTGTAGCTCGTCCACCTGCTCCCGCGTGGGCGGGTTGTCGCCGCTGAACAGGACTTCGGGCCGCAAGCTCACCTGCGTCATGGCCATCTTCCCGGCGGCGTTGCGCGCCATCACACCTTCGGCCGCGTCGGAGTAACTCTCCACGCAGAAGCCCCGCCGCGCCGCGATCGCGAGGAACCACAACATGTGGCAACTCGAAATGGATGCGACGAAGGCTTCCTCGGGGTCGACGGCCGCCGGGTCGGACATCGGCTCCGGCACCGAATGCGGCGACGACGAGCCGGCGAATTCGACGCCGCCATCGAAGCGGATCAGATGGCGCCGGCTGTAGCGATTGCCCAGGAAGTCCTGGTCGCCGCGTTGCCAGAGAACCTGTGCGGTGTAGTGCGCCATGGCGTCATCCTTTCATCTTGCCGGTGGCCGATTGTCCGCGCGTTGCACCAGCCGCCGCAACACGTCCAGCACCAGGCCCGGCTCGCTCAGTTGCGGGAAATGCCCGCTCTGTGCGGCGACCACGTGCTCCCCGTGCTGCTCCGACAAGCGCGCGAGATCCTGCTGATGTGCACGCCGCGCCTGCAGCGCGGCCGGCGACATCAGCCACTTGGGCGGGTGGGTCCCGCCGCTGATCACGGCCACGGGAATCGGCGGGAACCGTCCGGCCGACCCGATCTCGTCCACGAGGGTTTCCAGGGACTCGAGCTCGGAATGCAGGTTCGCCTTGAAAAGCCACTGCGGCACCGAGAGCACCTTGGTGAGCGCGCGCGCCAGCTGGCTTTCATGGGGCTTGAGCACCTCCCGGTCCTTGGGATGCGTCGCCTCCACGAAAAGGATCGCCGCGACTTCCTGCGGATAAATCCGCGCGAACAGGTTCGCGTACAGGCCGCCGAAGGAATGCGCGACCAGCACGTACGGCGGCTTCAGGCCCGCATAGGCCAGCAGCTCGCGCAGGGAAGCCACCACCACCGCGCCGGTCTGCGCGAGCCGCGGGCTGTCGCTGCCCGTCACGCCGAAGCGGTTCCACGCGAACACCGTGCCGATCCGCTCGATGTCCGGATACAGTCCCTTCCAGCCTTCGAGCGTGACGCCTGCGCCATTGAGCAAGACGATGGTCGGCCAGCCGCTGCCGGAAACGGCATACTCCAGCGCGCCCGCGCGGGTCTGGAGCTTTTTCGCGGCGGGCAAGGCGCCCAGGCTCAGGCTCCGCCGATGCTGACCGTGACCTTGCCCGTGCCGCCGCAGACCGGGCACGCGCCGCTGGCTGCGCGCCCGCTGCCGCCGCAATTCGGGCAGACGTCCTCGCCGGTGCCTGGGGTGCCCGCGGGTGCTTCATCGCCCGGACTCATCGCAGCATCGGTCCCCGAGGACTGTTTGGCGTGATTGCCGGCGGGCTGGTCCGAGCGGCCCGGCGCGGCCGCCGCTGCCGACAGATCAATGGAGGCGCCCGGGTCCTCTTCGCCCGCAACAGACTCGGCCAGGTCGATGCCCTCGCTCATGCGGCTTGTGCCCAAGGGCCCCGTCGGTGTCGCGGCCATCAGCTTGCCTCCTGCAGCACCGTTTGCCACAACCAGCCCTTCACCAGCTGCAGGTGCTGGGCCTCCGATTGCAGCGCGGCGGAGAACTCGGTGGCCATGTCCTTGTGGCCGGTCTGCTCGGCGAGTTCCACCAGCAACTCCCAGCTGGCGTTGTCGGCGAGCTCCGCGGCGAGCAAGGCGTTCAGCGCCTGCGCGATCGTCGTGCGCGGATCGCTGATCACCTGCATCAGGCCGAAACCTTGCACGCCCACCACGTCGGCGCAAGGCGTCATGGACGTGGGGTCGGCCCCGAGCTGTTCGATGAATTTGTGGACCAGGTGGAAGTGCATTTCCTCATCGTCGCGAATGCGCCCCAGCGCCGGCACGTCAATGGGATTGTTGTCGCCGGAATCCACAGCCCCGCACTTGAGCAGCATGGCCTCGTACAGGCGAGTGCCCGTGCGTTCGAACGCCAGCCGCTCGCCGAGCTTGTCGATCAGCACTTCCGGGTTCTTGCCGGTGACCTTTTGCACCGCCGTGGCGGCCATTGCCTTCATCGTCGCCGGAACCGGCACCGAACCCAGGCGCTCGGCTTCCTCGATGTAGGCCATGTGCATGGCTTCGAATGCGCCGTCGTTCTCGGGGGCGCGGGGCGCCTTGGCCTGCGCATAGTCGATCATGTCGCCCTTGGACAGGTGCGCCATGTCCAGGCCGGTACGGTTGATGCCGACCACAATTTCGTTTTCCATGCGAGTACTCCTCGTCTGCTTCAGGCCGTGGAAGGCTCGCCGTCGAGCGTCGCCACGTAGTTGAGTTCGGTGCCGGGTGTCCAATGCCAGCCGCCCGACACCGCCTGCGAAGGCGAACCTTCGGAATTGAGCTGGTCGCGCCAGGCGATGGACGCCGGCGCTTCGGCCGCTTCGTTGACGAACTGAGTTCCGTTCTTGCGCATCGGGATCTCGGCGGCCACCACTTTGCGAATGAACTCGCGTTGGCTGGCGAACTTGATGCGCGGCGGCAAGTTGCCGTCGCCCAGCAGCTCCGCCGGATCGCGCCGCTCGACGTCCTTGAACAGCTTCATCACCACCTGCAGGTGGCCGAGTTCATAGTCGAGGAAGCGCTCCCAGAGCGCGCGCAGACGCGGATTGCTTTCCTGCTCGGCGCAGCCCTGGTAGTTCCACACTTCATTGGCCTCGCTGAGCAGCAGCTTTTCCAGCGGCCTCTCGTCCGGGTTGAGCATCGAGCCGTAGTGCGTGATGTGCTGGGCTTCCACCGACGCGATCTCCGCATACAGCTGGCGCGCCAGCGGGTCGGCGAAGATCGGCCCCACATTCATGTAGTAGTCGTGGGTCTGGTATTCGCCGCCGGTGAGCGTCAGCGCATGGAATTTCGTGGCCAGTGCTGCGTCAGCCGCATACGGCTCGAGCAGATCGTTCTCGGGCGAACGATGGTGCACCAGCGTCGGCCGCGCCGGCACGATATCGGTATAGCCTTGCGTGATGTTGTTCGCGTCCTTGCCTTCCAGCCGGTCGAGCAGCGCGCTGTAGCGGTACAGATGGTCGAAGTCCTCCAACAACGCGTAGCGATAGCCTTGTGCCAGGTACGGGTCGGGTTCCATCTGAGCCACGGAAGCCGTCACTTCAATGGCCGTCTGCTCGTAGCCAATGGTGGTTTCCAGCGGCGAATGGTCGGAAGACAGCAGCCAGTTGATCATGGTGGCCTGCTCGTGCTCGATGCGCATCAGCTGGGCGAGCGGCGCCCGCGCCTCCCGGTTCATGCGCAGCATGATCTGCTTGGTGCGCAGCGCGTCGAGCTCGAGCCCGTTCATGAGGATCACGCGAACGCGGCTGAACGCGTCGTCGTCGAGTTTGCTGATGGGTCGCGGGACCAGCTCTTTCCACGTGAAGCGCTGCCGCTCCAGCGGACAGCCG
>JAQGMT010000214.1 GCA_028292185.1 Ramlibacter sp.
TCATTTGCGCCTGCGTCCTCGCCGCCACGCTTTCGGGTTGCGCGGTGGTCACCGTCGCAGGCGCCGTCGTGGGCGTTGCCGCCACGGGCGTCGGATTGGCAGTCGATGCCGGGGTCGGCGCTGTGAAGCTGACCGGGAAAGCGGTGGGCGCGGTGCTGCCGGGCGGCGAAAGCAAGTAAGCCCGCGCTTCCCGGGCGTACACTGCGCCATGGCCCACCTGCCGGTGTTCACCCTCTCGCGCCGCAAGCGATTCATCACGCGGCTGCATCATTGCGGGCCTCCGAAGCTGAACTGACCCACGGTCGTTCAACTTTCGGAGCCCTCATTGCCCTTCTCTTTCATCTTCCGTCCGCGGCTGCTGGACGCCGTACGGGGCTACGACCGCGATCGCTTGGTGCGCGACCTGGGCGCCGGCGTCACGGTGGGGATCGTCGCCTTGCCGCTGGCGATGGCTTTTGCAATCGCCTCGGGACTGAAACCCGAAGCGGGGCTGTGGACGGCCATCATCGCGGGTTTGCTGATCTCGCTGTTCGGCGGCTCCAACGTCCAGATCGGCGGGCCGGCCGGCGCCTTCATCGTGATCGTCTACGGCATCGTCGAGCGTTACGGCCTGCCGAACCTGCTGATCTCCACCGCCTGCGCGGGCGTGCTGCTGTTCGCACTCGGGCTGCTGCGGCTGGGGCGGCTGGTGCGCTATGTTCCCGTCAGCATCGTGATCGGTTTCACCAACGGCATCGCGGTGCTGATCGCCAGTTCGCAATTGAAGGACTGGCTGGGCCTCGCGGTGCCCAAGATGCCGGCCGACTTCTTCGCGCAGCTGAAAGTACTGGGCGAAAATCTCGCGACGTTCAACCCCTACGCGTTCGCGCTGGGGACGGCCTGCATCGCCGGCCTGTTCCTTTGGCCCCGGCTGTGGGGTGAGCGCTCGCCGATCCAGGCCGCCATCCACCTGCCTGGGCTGAGCAGCACGATCCGCCTGAACAAGCGCGTTCCCGCGCCGATCGTTGCGCTTGTGACTCTGACGCTGGTGTCCTGGTATTTCAAGCTTCCGGTCGAGACCATCGGCACCCGCTTCGGCGGCATCCCGAGCGGCTTGCCCGCGTTCGCCCTGCCCGCCTTCTCATGGGAGACGGTCAAGCAACTGGTGACGCCCACCGTCACCATCGCGCTGCTCGGCGCGATCGAGTCGCTGTTGTGCGCGCGCGTGGCCGACCAGGTGAGCGGCCTGCCGCGGCATGACCCGAATCAGGAACTCATGGCGCAGGGCCTGGCCAATATCCTCGTGCCGTTCTTTGGCGGGATGCCGGCCACCGGCACGATCGCACGCACCGTCACCAATGTGCGCGCGGGCGGCAGCACGCCGGTCGCCGGTGTCATTCACGCCCTCACCATCGCCGCCGTGGTGCTGGCCGCCGCGCCGCTGGCGATCCACGTCCCGCTGGCCGTGCTGGCGGGCGTACTGCTGTTCGTCGCTTGGAACATGGGCGAATGGAAGGAGTTCGCGCAGCTGCGCAAATACAGCGGGCACTACCGCTTGCTGATGCTGGGCACCTTCTTCCTGACGGTGGTGTTCGACCTGACGGTGGCGGTGCAAGTGGGCCTCGCGCTGGCCTGCGCCCTTTTCATCCGCAAGATGAGTTCGCTGTTCAATGTGGAACGCATCCCGTCAGAAGGGGCCTTGCTCCACTTCAAGCTTTATGGTTCGCTGTTTTTCGGCGCGGTGTCCAAGATCGACCAGGTGGTGCAGGCGGTGGAGAACGGCCCCGAGGCGCCGGTGGTGGTGCTGGACGCGCTGCAACTGGTGCACCTGGACACCTCCGGGCTGGATTCGCTGCGCCAGTTGCACAAGGTGGTGCTGCTGCGGGCCGGCACGCTGCACCTGGAGCACCTGCAGGACCAGCCACGGGAGGTGATCGACCGCTCCGGGTTCGGGGCCGAGCTGGCTGCCAATCGACCGTCGCTGGAAGTCGCGCTGTAGCAGCGCGGGCGGCGTTAGCGGGCGCCGCCGTTCTCCGCCGGGTCCGGATCCAGCATCGTCGAAGTGCGCAGCACCCGGTAATCGGGGCTGAACCACACCGTGAAGATCATGGACGTGTTGGGCGGCTCCAGGTAGCGCCAGTCCCACGCCACCTCGCTTTTCAGCGGATAAGGTGTGCGCTTCATCGGCTTGCCCAGCAGCTTGCGCACATCCTCCATCATCATGCCGGGCTGCACCTTGGCGAAATTCGCCGGCGTCAGCACCTGCCGCAGCGCCGTCATCTTGCCGTCAGGGCCGATGCTGATCATGTAGTTCTTCTGGCCGGCGGGTTGGCGGTTGTATTCGAATATGCGTTCGCCGCCGGGGCCGTCCCAGATGTTTTCCGGCGCGCCGAACTTCGCCCGCACGTCCGCTTCGGTGGCAACGCCCTCTTCGAGTTCGCTGATGCGCTGCGGGTCGCAGCCCAGCAGGGACAGCAAGGCGAAGATCATGAACAGGACCCGGGAAACGCCAAGCATGAGCGGCGGACGTAAAATTGCGCGAAAGGCACAGTCTATGTCCAAGTTGCTCCGCATTTTTCGCCGCGCCGACTACAGCTCGGAAATCACCCAGTTCATCGAGCAGCTCAAGGCCGAGAAGCCCGACCTCGAAGCCCGCCAGCGCGCCGGCCGCGCCTTGCTTTGGGACAAGCACGTGGACCGCGAAGCCTGGAGCGAGTGGCGCGAGGCCCAGATCGCCCAGAAGCCTTACGTCTACCAGAACGACGGGAAATGATGGCGTCCGGGGACACGGCGCTGCCTGAGGCGGCGACGCTGCTGGCCGATATGCCCGAGGTCGTGGACCAGGTCGCGTTGGCGCGGTTGTATGGCGAGCCGCTGTTCGCGATGCCGGCCGACCTGTACATCCCGCCGGACGCGCTGGAAGTTTTCCTCGAAGCGTTCGAAGGTCCGCTGGACCTGCTGCTGTACCTGATCCGCAAGCAGAACTTCAACATCCTCGATATCCCGATGGCGGGCGTGACGCGCCAATACCTGGTGTACGTGGACCAGATCCGCAATCGCAACCTGGAACTGGCGGCCGAATATCTGTTGATGGCGGCGATGTTGATCGAGATCAAATCGCGCATGCTGCTGCCCCCGCGCAAGACCGCCGAAGGCCAGGAGCCCGAGGACCCGCGGGCCGAGCTGGTGCGCCGCCTGCTCGAATACGAGCAGACCAAGCTGGCCGCCGCGCGCTTGAACGAGATGCCGCAGATCGGCCGTGACGTGTTGCGCGTGCAGGTCTACATCGAGCAGGCGCTGCAGCCGCGATTCCCCGATGTGAACGTGGTCGACCTGCAGGAGGCCTGGCGCGACATCGTCAAGCGGGCCAAGCTGATTCAGCACCACAAGATCACCCGCGAAGAGCTGTCGGTGCGCGAGCACATGAGCATCGTGCTGCGCAAGTTGCAGGGCCGCAAGTTCGTGGAGTTCGAGCAGTTGTTCGACCCCGGCCGCGGCATCCAGGTGCTGATCGTCACTTTCATCGCGTTGCTCGAGCTGGCCAAGGAAGCCCTGATCGACGTCACCCAAGCCGAAGCTTACGCACCCATTTACGTGCGCCTCGGCTTCCAACCCACCTGAAATAAATGGCCCCCACGCTTGCCCACTGCGTGCGCTGCGCTGCCCCCCGAGGGGGCCCAGTCGCCTTGGGGCGGCCCGGCGGCGACTGACCTCTCATGTCCTCCACTACCTCATCTCCACAAGACTTTGACGTACTGATCGTCGGCAGCGGCCTGGCCGGGCTCTCGGCCGCACTGCACCTGGCGCCGACGCACCGCGTCGCGGTGCTGACCAAGCGCGCCATCAGCGACGGCTCCAGCGGCTGGGCGCAAGGCGGCATTGCCGCGGTGATGGCCGAAGACGACAGCTTCCAGTCGCACGTGGAAGACACTCTGGTGGCGGGCGCGGGCTTGTCCGACCTGGCCGCCACACGGTTCGTGGTCGAACACGCGCCGGAGAGCATCGAATGGCTGCGCCAACTCGGCGTTCCCTTCTCGCAGGAAGAAGGCCACCTGCACCTCACCCGCGAAGGCGGACACAGCGCGCGCCGCATCGTGCACGTAACCGACGCCACCGGCGCGGCGGTGCAGCGCACGATGATCGAACGGGTTCGCAACACGCCGAACGTCAAGGTGTTCGAGCAGCACATGTTGGTGGACCTGATCACCAGCCGCAAGCTCGGCGCCGCGCGAGAAGGCGCGCCGACTTGCCTGGGCCTGTACGCATTGGACGAGATCACGGACGAGGTCATCACCTTCCGTGCGCCGCAGACGATCCTGGCCACGGGTGGCGCGGGCAAGGTGTATCTGTACACGACCAATCCCGACACCGCCACCGGTGACGGCATCGCCGCGGGCTGGCGCGCCGGCTGCCGCGTGACGAACATGGAGTTCATCCAGTTCCACCCGACCTGCCTCTATCACCCGCTGGTGAAGTCTTACCTCATCTCCGAAGCCGTGCGTGGCGAAGGCGGCCGGCTGCTGCTGCCCGATGGCACTCGCTTCATGCCGCAGCACGATGCGCGGGCCGAACTGGCGCCCCGCGACGTGGTGGCGCGCGCGATCGACTTCGAGATGAAGAAGCACGGCCTGGATTGCGTGTACCTGGACATCTCGCACCAGCCCGCCGAGTTCGTGCGCGAGCACTTCCCGAACATCTATGCGCGCTGCCTGGAATTGGGCATCGACATCACGCGCCAGCCGATTCCGGTGGTACCCGCGGCGCACTACACCTGCGGCGGCGTGCACACCGACCTGTCCGGCCGCACCGACCTGGCCGGATTGCACGCCATCGGCGAGACCGCGTACACCGGCCTGCACGGCGCGAACCGGCTGGCCAGCAACTCGCTGGTCGAGTGCATGGTGTTCGCGCGTGCCGCGGCCAAGGACATCCTGGCCACGCCGCTGCCCGTTCCGCCGTCGCTGCCGGCCTGGGACGAGAGCCGCGTCACCGACGCGGACGAGTCGGTGGTGATCTCGCACAACTGGGACGAGCTGCGCCGCTTCATGTGGGACTACGTGGGCATAGTACGCACCAACAAGCGGCTGGAGCGCGCGGCGCACCGCATCCGCCTGCTGCAGGAAGAGATCTTCGAGTTCTACGCCAACTTCCACGTCAGCCGCGACTTGCTGGAGTTGCGCAACCTGGTCACGGTGGCCGACCTGATCGTCAAGTCCGCACAATCGCGGCACGAAAGCCGCGGCCTGCATTTCAGCCGCGACTATCCGCAGATGTCGCCAGAGGCACGGCCCACCACGCTCGTACCGCGTTAACCGGCCTGCGCGTCATACTGCCGGTATCGAAGAAAGGTTGAAGCCGATGAATGCCCCGACTCCACGCAAGCCGCTGACGCTGCACCGCCTGCGCGAGCTGCACGCAGCGGGCGAGAAAATCACCATGCTCACCTGCTACGACGCCAGCTTCGCGCAGCTGCTGGACGGCGCCGGCGTCGAGTGCCTGCTCGTCGGCGATTCGCTGGGCATGGTGGTGCAAGGCTGGAGCAGCACCTTGCCGGCGAAGCTCGAGCAGATGGCTTATCACACCGAGTGCGTGGCGCGCGGCAATCGCACGGCCTGGGTCATCGGCGACCTGCCTTTCGGCAGCTACCAGGAATCGGTGGAGCAGGCGATCCGCAGCGCGGCCGTGCTGATGCAGGCCGGCGCCCACATGGTCAAGCTCGAAGGCGGCGGCTGGACCACGACCGTCGTGCGCGCGCTGGTCGAACGCGGCATTCCGGTTTGCGCACATCTGGGGCTCACACCCCAATCGGTCAACGCGCTGGGCGGCTACCGCATCCAGGGCAAGGGCGACGAGGCGGCGGCCACACTCAAGCAGCATTCGATCGAGCTCGCGCAAGCGGGCGCCGCCATGCTGGTGCTCGAACTCATTCCGTCGAGTGTCGGGGCGGACATCACACGCTCGGTGAACATCCCGGTGATCGGCATTGGCGCGGGCCCCGACTGCAGCGGCCAGGTGCTGGTGCTGCACGACATGCTCGGCGTCACCGGCGGCAAGCTGCCGCGCTTCGTGCGCAATTTCATGCAGGGCAGCGATGGCCTCGCCGACGCGGCGCGCCGTTACGTTGCCGCGGTGAAGGACAAGAGCTTCCCCGATCCGCAGTTGCACGGTTACTAGGGCAGCCGCATGCAAATCGCCCGCACGATCGCCGAGCTGCGCCAGGTGATGGGCGCGTACCGCCGTGCCGCGTTCGTACCCACCATGGGCAACCTGCACGAAGGCCACCTCGCCCTCGTCGCACAGGCCAAGCCGCTGGGCGATGCGACGGTGGCCAGCATCTTCGTCAATCGGCTGCAGTTCCTGCCGCACGAGGACTTCGACAGCTATCCGCGCACCTGGGATTCGGACTGCGCGAAGCTGGAAGCAGCGGGCTGCGACGTGCTGTTCGCACCCACCGAAAAAGGTCTCTACCCGCAACCGCAAACCTACAAGGTGCACCCTCCGGGCGAACTGGCGGACATTCTCGAAGGGCATTTCCGCCCCGGGTTTTTCGTAGGCGTCAGCACGGTGGTGATGAAGCTGTTCGCCTGCGTGCAGCCGCGCTTCGCGGTGTTCGGGAAGAAGGACTACCAGCAGCTGATGATCATTCAGGGCATGGTGCGGCAGTTCGAGTTGCCCATCGACATCATCGCCAGCGAAACGCGCCGCGCACCCGACGGCCTGGCCCTGTCCTCGCGCAATGGGTACCTCAGCGCCGCGCAGCGCCAGGAAGCGGTGCAGTTGTCGACGACGCTCAAGCACATGGCCGAGCAAGTGCGAGCCGGCGAAGCAATTGCTGGGGTGGAAACGAAGGCGATGGACAGCTTGCGCGCCCGCGGCTGGCAGCCCGATTACCTCACGGTGCGCCGCCGCTCGGACTTGCAGGCGCCGGCAAGCGGCGACGAACTCGTGGTGCTGGCGGCGGCCAAGCTCGGCACCACGCGCCTGATCGACAACCTCGAGTTCTAGTTCCCGGCAAGCGGGTTCACACGGCGCCGATGCCCGGCACCAGCGAGCCCGCGGGCTGTCCCGCCTTCAGTGCTTCGGTGAAAGCCAGCATCCGATCGATGGGCAGTCGGGCACGCACACCGAGCGCCGGATCGACATGCACTTCGTTCGCGCCGGTTTCGAGCACGTGCGCCAGCCCGGCCAGTCCATTCATCGCCATCCACGGGCAATGCGCACAGCTCTTGCATGTCGCGCTGTTCCCCGCAGTGGGCGCTTCAATGAAGCGCTTGCCCGGATTGAGCGTGCGCAGCTTGTGCATCATGCCGTTGTCGGTGGCCACGATGAACTCGGTCGCGTCCATTTCGCGCGCGGCGCGCAAGATGCCGGAAGTCGATCCGACGGCATCGGCCAGCGCCACCACGTCGGCGGGGGACTCGGGGTGCACCAGCACCTTGGCTTTCGGGTATTGCTTCTTCAGCGCTTCCAGTTCGAACGCCTTGAACTCGTCGTGCACGATGCACGCGCCATTCCAGAACACCATGTCGGCGCCGGTTTCGCGCTGGATGTAGCTGCCCAGGTGCTTGTCGGGCGCCCACAGGATCTTGTGGCCCTTGTCTTTCAACGCGCGCACGATGTCCAGGGCGCAACTCGAAGTCACCAGCCAATCCGAACGCGCCTTCACCGCCGCGCTGGTGTTGGCGTAGACCACCACCGTGCGATCGGGATGCTGGTCGCAAAACGCCGAAAACTCATCGACCGGACAACCAAGGTCGAGCGAGCAGGTGGCATCGAGGTCCGGCATCAGCACGCGTTTTTCCGGCGACACGATCTTGGCCGTTTCGCCCATGAACTTCACCCCCGAGACCACCAGCGTCTGCGCCGGGTGGTCGCGGCCGAACCGCGCCATCTCCAGCGAATCGCTGACGATGCCGCCGGTCTCCTCGGCCAGGTCCTGCAGGTCCGGGTGCACGTAGTAGTGCGACACCATCACCGCATTGCGCTCCTTGAGCATCCGGCGGATCTTGTCCTTGAGCGCGGCACGCTCCTTGGGCGAAGGCTCCGCGGGCACGCGCGCCCATGCGTGCTGGGTGTCGCAGGCGTTGCCCGGCAGCGGATGCTCGTACTCGACGTCGAAAATCGGGATCACGGCGCTCATCAGATTTCCTTCAGGCGCATGGAAAAATCGACGGCTTTCACATCTTTGGTCAGCGTTCCAATGGAGATGCGGTCGACCCCGGTTTCCGCAAGCTCGCGCACGGTCTCCATGGTCACGCCGCCGGAAATTTCCAGCACCGCGCGGCCGTTGTTGACGCGGACCGCCTCGCGCAAGGTGGGCAGCTCCATGTTGTCCAGCAGGATCATGGTGGCGCCCGCCGACAGGCCCTCTTCCAGCTGAGCCAGCGTCTCGACCTCGAGCTCGATGAACTCCGCTTGCGCGGCCACTTGCCGCGCGGCATTCATCACCTGCGTCACCCCGCCCGCCGCGGCGATGTGGTTCTCCTTGATCAGCACCGCGTCGTACAGGCCCAGGCGGTGAGGCGTTCCGCCGCCCGCACGCACCGCATATTTTTGCGCCAGCCGCAGGCCAGGCAGCGTCTTGCGCGTATCGACGATCTGGGCTTTGGTGCCGCGCACGGCCTCGACGTAGCGGCCGGTCTTGGTGGCCACCGCGCTGAGCAGTTGCAGGAAATTGAGAGCGGTGCGCTCCGCCGTCAGGAGCGCACGGGCCGAGCCTTCCACCTCCAGCACCACCTGGTCGGCCATGCAGTGCAGCCCCTCATGCACCAGCCAGTGGATCTGTGCATCGGGATCGAGCTGGCGCAGTGCCGCCTCGACCCATGGCGCACCGCAAATCACTGCGGATTCGCGTGCCAGGATGCGGGCGCGCGCCCGGCGCTTGGCATCCACGAGGCCAGCCGTCAGGTCGCCTGCGCCGACGTCTTCGGCCAGGGCCCGCCTGGCATCGGCTTGCGCGAGCTCGGCCACAGCCGCAACGGAAAAATCGAATCGAGTCATGGCGCAAGCATAGCGATACCGCGGCGCCGGTGCTTTCCTGGCGGGCAAAGCAACTGCGGCGGACCTGGCCGACCCGGCAGCGCGCATTGGGCCTACGGGCGATCGACCCAGGCTGCGGCAAAATCGCGCCCATGAACACGGGATACGCCGACAAGGAACCCTCGCTCGCGGACATCGAAGCGCTCGCCGGGCCGGTGCTGCTCGAATTCGGCACGCCGTGGTGCGGCTATTGCCGTGCCGCGCAGTCGCTGATCGCCGGCGCGCTCATCGGCCATCCGGAACTGAAGCACATCAAGGTCGAGGACGGCAGCGGGCGGGCACTGGGGCGCCACTTCGGCGTCAAGCTCTGGCCGACACTGGTGATGCTCAAGGACGGCAAGGAGCTCGGGCGCGTGGTGCGGCCTGGCAGTCTGGACGCGGTGCGCCAGGGGCTGGAGCAAATCGATCCGACGTCGGCGTGAGCGGGCCTAGGCCCAGGCCTGTTCCGCCACCGGCCCACGACCCATCAGCACGGCAACGGCTTGCGCCGGTAGCAATTGTCCGTCGAGCAGCGCGACGACACAGCGCGTGATCGGCATTTCCAAGCCCAGATGCTCGGCTCGCCGGACGACCGCCCGCGCGCAGTAAACGCCTTCCGACACATGACCCAGGGACTCGAGCGCCTGCTCGAGCGAGCGGCCTTGCGCCAGCGCCAGGCCGACCCTTCGATTGCGGCTCAAGTCGCCGGTGGCCGTGAGCACCAGGTCGCCCAATCCTGAAAGGCCCATGAAGGTATCGGCCCGCGCGCCCAGCGCCAGGCCAAGCCGCGTCATCTCGGCCAGGCCGCGCGTGATCAAGGCGGCGCGCGCATTCAGCCCGAGGTTCAAGCCGTCGCACAGGCCGGTGGCGATCGCCAGCACGTTCTTCACCGCGCCGCCGACTTCCACGCCGGGCAAATCATCATTCGCATAGACCCGCAGGCTGGGACCGTGGAAAGCCGCGACGAGGGCGTCGCGAACGTCCGCCCGCTCGCTGGCCGCCACCAGTGCCGTCGGCTGCCCGCGTGCGACTTCCTGTGCGAAGCTGGGACCGCTCAACACCCCGCCCTTCAGCTTGGGGGCGACCTGCGTCCTGATTTCATGACCGAGCAGGCCGTAGCCGCCGGCGACCGGCGCTTCAAAGCCTTTGCACAGCCAGGCGACGGGTCCACGCTGGTCCCGCAGTTGAGTGAGCATCTCGCGCAGTCCCGCCATGGGCGTGGCGATGATCGCGAGGTCCGCCGCGGTGCAGAGAGATCCGAGCTGTTCCATCGGCTCGGCCGTCACCGTCAGTGCCGCAGGCAAGACGACGCCCGGCAAGTAGCGGCGGTTTTCGCGCTGCGACTGCAGAGCCCGGGCTTGCGCCGGATCGCGGGCCCAGAGCGTCACCTCGTGCCGTGCGGATGCAGCGACCGACAGCGCCGTGCCCCACGCTCCCGCGCCCAGGACCATGATCTTCATGGCGCTTCAGGGGCGGATCGCAGCGGCACCATCTGGGGGCCGGCGGTGCTCAGGCCGTGGTGATGATGCGCGAAGGCTCGGTTGCCTCTTGCGCGACAGCGCCCTGCTGCTGGTCGTACATGGCCTGGAAATTGATCTCGGCCAGGTGCACCGGCGGGAAGCCGGCGCGGGTGACGATGTCCGACACGTTGGCGCGCAGGTAGGGATAGACGATCTGCGGGCAGGCGATGCCCATGATCGGGTTCATCTGCTCGGGCGGCAGGTTGCGGATCTCGAAGATGCCGGCCTGCTTCACCTCCACCAGGAACACGGTCTTTTCCTTGAGCTTGGTGGTGACGGTGGCCGTGACGCACACCTCGTACACGCCGTCGGCGGCGTTCGACGCTTCCACGCCCAGCTGGATGTCGACGGTGGGCTGCTCCTGCTCCAGCAGGATGCCGGGGGAATTTGGCTGTTCGAGCGAGGCCTCCTTGAGGTAGACGCGCTGGATCTGGAAGACGGGGTCCTGTTGCTGGTCGGCCATGGATTTCTTTCGGGTCAATGCAAAAGCCCGCTGCGGGGTTGGGCGAAGCGGGCCGGGATTCGGGTCAGGCGAGGATTATCTCAAACGCCGTTCAACAGCGGCAGCAGGCCGCCGCGGCTGTCCAGGGCGATCAGGTCGTCGCAGCCGCCCACGTGCGTGTCCCCAATGAAGATCTGCGGCACCGTGCGCCGTCCGGTGAGCTCCATCATCTTCATCCGCTCCTGCGGCTCCATGTCGACGCGCACTTCATCGATGGCTTCGACGCCCTTGGCTTTGAGGATCTGCTTGGCTCGAATGCAATACGGGCAAACGGCGGTGGTGTACATCTTGACGGACTGCATTGGCATGGGCGCGCTTTGGCTTTCAGGCTTTTTCGAGCGGCAGGTTAGCTTCTTTCCAGGCTTTGAGCCCGCCGGCCAGCACTTGGGCCTTGTCGTAGCCGAGTTTCTTGGCGACGGCCAGCGCCCGGTTGGCGCGCGCGCCGCTGGCGCAAACCAGGATCAGGGGCACCGTCTTGTTCTTCACGACTTCGGGCAGGCGCTGTTCGAGCTGCCCCACCGGCACATTCTTGGCGCCCCCCACATGCCCCGCCGCGTATTCCTCGGCCTCGCAGACGTCCACCACCACCGCGCGCTCGCGGTTGATCAGTTGGACGGCGTTGGCGGCGGACAGGCCACCGGCCGTCGCGCCCTGGATGGCGGGCCACATCAGCATCCCGCCGGAGGCCAGGGCCACCGAGATCAGCATCCAGTTGTCGATAAAGAATTTCACGTCTTTCCTTGTTCGTGCGTTTGGGGCAATCCCCGATTCTAAAATGCGGGGTTTGCTCGCGCTGCCGCAAGGCCACTACCCCATGTACAAACTTGTGCTCATTCGCCATGGCGAATCGACCTGGAACCTGGAAAACCGCTTCACCGGCTGGACCGACGTTCCGTTGACCGACACCGGCATCGAGCAGGCCAGGGCCGCCGGCCGGCTGCTCAAGGAGCAGGGCTGGGAGTTCGATGCGTGTTACACGAGCGTGCTCAAGCGCGCGACCCATACGCTGTGGCACTGCCTGGACGAAATGGAGCGCACTTGGTTGCCGGTGTCGCATTCGTGGCGCCTGAACGAACGCCACTACGGGGCGCTGCAAGGCTTGAACAAGGCGGAGACGGCGAAGAAGTTCGGCGATGAGCAGGTGCTGCTCTGGCGCCGCAGCTACGACATACCGCCCCCGCCCCTGGAGCCCAACGACCCCCGCTGCGAACGCGCCGACGTCCGCTACGCCCAGGTGCCGGCCGGGCAGATGCCGCTCACCGAGTGCCTGAAAGACACGGTCGCCCGGGTGCTGCCGTACTGGAACGAGGCTATGGCGCCCGCCATCCGGGCCGGCAAGCGGGTGCTGGTGGCGGCGCACGGCAACTCCATGCGCGCCCTGGTGAAGTACCTGGACGGGGTCTCCGACCAGGACATCGTGGCCTTGAACATTCCCAACGGGATTCCACTGGTTTACGAACTGGACGAGGCGCTCAAGCCGATTCGTCACTACTATCTGGGTGACGAGCAGGCGATCGCCCTGGCCGCCGCGGCAGTCGCCCACCAGGGCCAGGCCGTAAAGAAGGGGTAAACCCCGGGACTTTTCCACGAAGAACCCCGTGCCGCCAGGAACCACCGCGTAACGATTGCGTCATATGCAGTTCGCAGGTGTATATTTTGAAATCACTGAAGAGGACTGGATTCTTTTGACATGAGCCACAAACTGAAGATTGCCGGCTGGATTTCCGTGGGCGCCCTGGCCGGCGCGCTGACGACAGTGTCGTTGCAGACCGTGGCGCGTGGCTCCCTGGCGCCGCTGCCCCTCGAGGAGCTGCAGCAACTGGCCGCCGTATTCGGCATGGTCAAGACCGATTATGTGGAGCCCGTCGACGAGCACAAGCTGATCACCGACGCCATCGCCGGCATGGTGGCCAGCCTCGATCCGCACTCGCAATACTTCGACAAGAAGTCCTTCAAGGAATTCCGCGAGGGCACTTCGGGCCGCTTCGTGGGCGTGGGCATCGAGATTTCGCAGGAAGACGGCCTGGTGAAGGTGGTCTCGCCCATCGAAGGCTCCCCCGCCTACCGCGCCGGCCTCAAGCCCAATGACCTGATCACGAAGATCGACGACACGGCCGTCAAGGGCCTGTCCCTGAGCGACGCGGTCAAGCGCATGCGCGGCGAACCGCAGACCAAGGTCATGCTCACGATCTTCCGCAAGGACGAGAACCGTTCGTTCCCGGTGACGATCACGCGCGAGGAAATCCGCACGCAATCGGTGCGCGGCAAGGTGGTTGAGCCCGGCTACGGCTGGATTCGCCTCTCGCAGTTCCAGGAACGCACCGTCGACGACTTCGTCAAGAAAGTCGAAGAGATCTACAAGGCCGAGCCCAACCTCAGGGGCCTGGTGCTCGACCTGCGCAACGACCCGGGCGGCCTGCTCGATTCGGCTGTCGCGATTTCCGCGGCTTTCCTGCCCGAGAACGTGACCGTCGTGTCCACCAACGGGCAGTTGCCTGAAAGCAAGTTCGTCTACAAGGCCGCGCCGGAGTTCTACCAGCGCCGCGCCGGGAACGACCCCCTGCGCCGTCTGCCCGCCGCGCTCAAGAGCGTGCCGCTGGTGGTGCTGGTCAACGAAGGCTCGGCTTCGGCCAGCGAAATCGTCGCCGGCGCCTTGCAGGACCATCATCGCGGCACCATCCTGGGCAGCCAGACCTTCGGCAAGGGCTCGGTGCAGACGGTGCGCCCGCTCGGCCCCGACACCGGCCTGAAGCTGACCACCGCGCGCTACTACACGCCCAGCGGCAAGTCGATCCAGGCCAAGGGCATCGTGCCCGACGTGATGGTCGACGACTCCGAAGACGGCGCGATCTTCGCGGTGCTGCGCACCCGTGAAGCCGACCTGGACAAGCACTTGAGCAGCGGGCAGGGCGCCGAGGTGAAGGACGCGGCCCGCGAGAAGGCCCGCGAGGCAGCCGTCAAGAAGGCCGAGGAAGAGGCCAAGAAGCCGGTGGCCGAGCGCAGCAAGGTCCCGGAATTCGGCAGCGACAAGGACTTCCAGCTGGTGCAGGCGCTGAACCAGTTGAAGGGCCGCCCGGTGCTGGTCAGCAAGACGCAGGTCGTCGAGCGCAAGGACGAGAAGAAGGAAAACTGACCGGGCGCCCAGCGCAGCGTGTCAGCGCGGCCCCGATGAGGGCATCTCCCAAAGAAGCCAGCCGCGTGCTGGCTTTTTTGTTTCCGCGACAATCCGCCCCATGACCGACGACCAGCTCCTGCGCTATTCGCGCCACATCCTGCTCGATGAACTGGATGTGGCGGGGCAGGAACGGATCATGGGCGCGCACGCGCTGGTGATCGGCGCCGGCGGCCTGGGTTCGCCGGTGGCGCTCTATCTCGGCACCGCCGGCGTCGGTCGCATCACCCTGGTGGACCACGACACCGTGGACCTCACCAACCTGCAGCGTCAGATCGCGCACAGCCTGGCGCGCGTCGGCCAGCCCAAGGCGCACTCGGCACAGCAAGCCATAGCCGCCATCAACCCCGAACCGTTGGTGCGCGTCGTCGCACAACGCGCGGACGCAGCGCTGCTGGATGAACTGGTGCCCGCAGCCGACGTGGTGATCGACTGTTGCGACAACTTCGCTGCCCGCCACATGATCAACGCCGCCTGCGTTCGGCACGCAAAGCCACTGGTCTCGGGCGCGGCCATCCGCTTCGACGGGCAGATCTCGGTTTACGACACCCGCAACGCCGCGTCGCCCTGCTACGCCTGTGTCTTCCCGCCAGCGGACGACTTCCAGGAAACGCTGTGCGCCACCATGGGCGTGTTCGCGCCCTTGGTGGGGATCATCGGCACCATGCAGGCGGCCGAGGCGCTAAAGTTGCTTGGTGGTGTCGGCAGTTCCCTCGCCGGGCGCCTGCAGATGCTCGATGCGCGGTCGATGGAGTGGAACGAAGTGCGGGTGCCGCGCAATCGCGACTGCCCCGTGTGCGCCTCACGCCAGCTCTCTTGAGCGCGGCCCCGTCGGCCTCGCGCGACGATCAAGCCGATTCGTACAAGCGCGTCAGCACGAACTCCCGGTGCCCCAGCGCCTCGGCGGCGGTGAGCCGGCCGTTGGCGGTGCGCAGCATGCACTCGAGCAGCTTGTCGCCGGCCTGGTCCAGCGTGATTTCGCGCTGCAGCAGCCCGGAGCTGTCCACGTCGACGTGCTCGCTCATGAGCCGCACCGTGCGCGGGTTCGCGCAGATCTTGATCACCGGCAGGATCGGGTTGCCGATCACGTTGCCCTGCCCTGTCGGAAAGAAATGAACCGCATAGCCTGAGGCGGCGCACAGGGTCACCATCTCGGCCGCGGCGCTGGATGAATCCATGAACCACAGGCCCGGGTGCGTGGGCATCTCGGCCTTGTCGATCACACCGTCCACGGTGCAGGTCTTGCCGATCTTCTGGATGTTGCCCAGC